>CANHSL010000171.1 GCA_947463385.1 Flavobacteriales bacterium | reverse complement strand
CGTCGACCGGATATTTCACTGGCTACATCCTTATTGGGTTGGAAGCCGAAAGTAGGCAGGGCAGAAGGATTGGCCTTAACCTATGAATATTTTAAAGGCTTGAGTTCGGAGGAGCTTTATGCGATGGAGCACAAGAATTTTGACGATTATATTCAAAAATGATGGATTATTTTATACACGATACTGCCGTAGTTGATGCCGGTTGCCATATTGGAAAAGGCGTTAAAATCTGGCATTTCTCGCATATTATGCCGGATTCACACCTTGGTGAAGGGTGTAATATTGGGCAAAACGTAGTGGTATCACCTGGGGTTGTGCTTGGGAAAAATGTTAAAGTCCAAAATAATGTATCGATCTACACCGGAGTGATTTGCGAAGATGATGTGTTCCTTGGTCCTTCCATGGTATTCACCAATGTGATTAATCCACGAAGTCATGTGATTCGAAAAGATCAGTATGCACAAACTGTCGTACGGAAAGGAGCGAGTATTGGAGCCAATGCCACCGTGGTGTGTGGTAATGAAATTGGCGCTTTTTCCTTAATCGGCGCAGGAACGGTAATAACAAAAGCCGTTAAACCCTACGCATTAATTGTTGGGAATCCGGGTAGACAAATTGGTTGGGTGAGTGAATATGGACATCGCTTACAGTTTGATGAAAACAACCTCGCTACCTGTCCAGAGACCAATCAGGTCTATGAGCTGTTAAATGAACAAGTACAACGTATTTCATAATGAATAATAAAGAAAAAATAAAGTTCGCCGTAGTCGGTGCCGGTCATATTGGTAAGCGACATGCAGAAATGATCCAGCGGGATTCCGAAGCACAATTGGTTGCCATGTGCGATGTTCGGTCGATGGAGGCGTGTGATACCGCTGCGTATGCTGTTCCTCATGTGAACACCATAGAGGAATTATTAAATTTAGGGTTGGATTTTGATGTAGTAAATATCTGTACACCGAATGGATTACATGCAGAGCAAGCGATTGTTGCCTTAAAGGCTGGTAAACACGTAGTGGTTGAAAAACCGATGGGGCTTACCAAAGAGAGCTGCGAACGCGTTATTTATACCGCCTTGCAAATGAATCGACAGGTTTTTTGTGTCATGCAAAACAGGTATTCACCGCCTTCTGAATGGATTAAATCGGTAGTAACAGATGGGGTTTTAGGAGAAATCTTTATGGTGCAAGTAAATTGTTACTGGAATCGGGATGAACGCTATTATAAAAAAGGCGGATGGAAAGGTACCAGTGAATTGGATGGAGGTACATTATTTACTCAGTTCTCACATTTCATAGATATAATGTATTGGCTCTTTGGAGATATAGAACAAATCCAAGGCAAATTCGCCGATTTCAATCATGGAGATTCAACGGATTTTGAAGATTCCGGCTTTGTGAGTTTTAAGTTTTTAAATGGCGGTATGGGTTGCATAAATTATTCAACCGCGGTTGCTAATCAAAATTTAGAGAGTTCCTTAACGATTATTGGTAGTAAGGGAAGCGTGAAAATTGGCGGACAATACATGAATGAAGTAGAAGTTTGTAATGTTAAGGATTACGAGATGCCAACCTTGAATGCATCAAACCCTGCAAACGATTATGGAGCATACAAAGGGTCTGCAGCGAATCACAACTATGTCATTGGAAACGTAATTGATACCTTAAAAGGTAGAACTTCTGCTACTACGAATGCACTCGAAGGATTAAAGGTAGTTGATATCATTGAACGAATTTATAAGGTAAGAGACGAACAGGCAATTATACAAGGAAATGACCATGAGTAATTTAAACATAGAACAGTTGCTATCGAAGCAAGAGTCCCTTGCGGTAATCGGTTTAGGATATGTGGGTTTACCCATTGCCTTGGCCTTTGCGCGCAAACTAAAGGTGGTAGGATTCGATATCAATGCAGATCGTATTGCCTTAATGAATCGTGGCATCGACCCAAGCAATGAGTTGGATTCGGAAGCATTTGAGGGCTGTGACATTAAGTTCACTCATCAGCTCCCGGATTTGGATTCCGTATCCTTCTATATTGTTGCCGTTCCCACACCAATCGACGACTCAAATTTACCAGACCTTAAACCCTTGCTTTCCGCTACGGAAACCGTCGCAAAGACTTTGAAAAAAGGAGATTGTGTAGTTTTTGAATCTACCGTTTACCCCGGTTGTACTGAAGAAGATTGTATTCCAATCTTAGAACAGGTTTCAGGGCTGAAATACAATGAAGATTTTTTCGTGGGGTACTCTCCGGAACGAATTAATCCAGGAGATAAGGTGCATACCTTGCAAAACGTCGTTAAAGTGGTTTCAGGTTCCACCCCAGAAGCACTTGAAGCGGTTGCCCAAGTATATGAAATGGTCGTAGATGCCGGGGTGCACCGCGCACCAACCATCAAGGTAGCTGAAGCGGCAAAAATTATTGAAAATACGCAACGCGATGTTAACATTGCACTAATCAATGAGTTATCGATCATTTTTAATAAGCTAAACATCAATACCTACGATGTGTTAGAGGCCGCTGGAACAAAGTGGAATTTCTTGAAATTTTCACCAGGTTTAGTGGGTGGACATTGCATCGGCGTAGACCCATATTACTTAACCCACCGCGCACAACAAGCAGGATACCATTCCAAAGTTATAACCAGTGGACGTTATGTGAATGATTCCATGGGTTTTTACATCGCTAAACAAGCGGTGAAACGTGTCATTGCTCAAGGGAAAATTATTCAAGAAGCACGGGCCTTAATTATGGGTACTACCTTTAAAGAAGATGTATCGGATATTCGAAATTCTAAAGTGATCGATATCGTAAACGAGTTGAAATCCTTTCAGATGTCGGTTGATTTAGTGGACCCACATGCCTCTTCAGAAGAAATGATGCATGAATATGGTGTTGGGCTTATTGAACAACCCGGAACTCAATATGATGCCATTATCGTTGCGGTAAACCACCGCGAATACGCCGACTTAGATGAACCGTATTTCAAGGGCTTATTGAAGGATGGTCAAGG
>CANHSL010000170.1 GCA_947463385.1 Flavobacteriales bacterium | reverse complement strand
TTCCCGGAAAAGGGGGATATTAACTACTCCCCAACCAGATACCGATACAGGGCTTCCTCAACATGATGCTTGAGTCGATACGTAAAATGAACCACAGGTTCGTTGGTAACAGGAACATTACCTTGTTTCATGGAACCTGGAATAATCTCTACTTGACCAATACAGTAATAATCCTCCCCCTCTCCATCGGATTTCTTGATAAATAAGAGAATTAATTCAGACTCAGTAAGCTTTATAATTTCAGAGCTCCCTACTTTTCTGTTCCAACGAGACTCCCAAGCGAAAGTTCGAGGATCAATAAAATGGTCATTATATTTGGTCCGTTGAGAACGGTCTTCGGATTTTTTATAGGTAACGAAACAAGGCGTCACCTTGTGATTGGTTCGATACCCGTACACTGTACTGCTAATGTCTTTTTCCCAATTCAAAATCCGACACACATCCTTACGGCTGTATTTTGCCCCCAATACAAAGCCATGATGAAACTTTTGTGCCTTGAATCGCTGCGTAAAGGCATGAATTCCATAATTCAACGTGTCCATAAAAAACTGCTTAAATACCTTCTCCCTAAAAATTGAAGAAAAGTTTGAGTCTAATTGATAGGTATCACCTTGTCGACGTATCACTGGAATCGGCTTTTTTATAAATTCAAAGTTCAAATTCCAACCGATAGACTCAAAGGTTTTGTTTGAAATTTGATAATCGCAAGAAAGCGCCTGAGATAAATATTCCTCCACGTGTTGTTTTGAACAAGATGAAGCATTAAATAAGAGCCTTAAAACTGCAAGCTCTTCGATTCGTTTACCGTTAGCTATCTCTTGCGAAAATTGAACCAAGAGTTCAAATGCAGATTTAGACATTATTTCTATTCCTGATTCAAGCCCCCGGATGAACGCATAGTAACTTTTACCATATTCCACATAGGCAAACGGGTCCCGTGAACCATGTTCCACAAAATCCATCATCATTGGGATTCTTCCTGTGACCCGCTTCAATAAATCATAATCTTTCACTAAATCCTTCTTCATTTGTAAGTTGGATTCATCGATCGCTTTAAAAATGCGTTCTTTGGTGATTCGATCAAATTGAATGGTAGACGTACCGGGCATGTACTGGCTACCCGTAGAAATCAAGTTCCGTAAATTATCCTTGTTATAAGAAGTATCACCATACAATGCGATGGGAACCATGTAATTATTTGTATAGTTCCCAATGAAATCGATAACCGTTAAATACTCTTTATCGGTCGTTTTACGTAAGCCTCGTCCCAATTGCTGCACAAAAATTATGGCAGATTGAGTGGGTCTAAGCATAATGATTTGGTTGATTTTGGGAATATCGATTCCCTCATTGAAAATATCTACAGTAAAGATATAATCCAATTGGTCGGAACGTTCACCGCTTTCCAATCGTTCAATAGCTGATGCCCGTATTTCTTCCGAGTCGTCCCCGGTTAATGCAACGGTTTGGTAAAAATGCTGATTTCGATTCCGCCTCCGGTTAAATTCATTCGATAGTGCTCGTGCCTCCTCAGTTCTTGAACAAAATACCAAGCCGCGCACATTCCCATCGTCGCAGCCGTAGAATTCTGCGAATTCCTGTATTCGGTCAACTCGTTCTTTTGCAGTGAGTAAATTAAAGTCGCTTTTATCTTCGATGGCTACTCCATTAACAGAAAGGTCAGCTACACCGTAATAATGAAATGGACTTAAAATATCTTCTTCCAATGCGCGATGCAAACGGATTTCATAGGCAATATTATAATTGAATGCCTTGAATACGTCATAACCATCTGTTCGTTCTGGAGTTGCAGTCATCCCCAAAAGAAACCCCGGCTCAAAATAGTTCATTATACGTTGATAAGAACTTGCCCCGGCACGATGTGTTTCGTCAATAACAATGTAGTCAAAGTGGTCTGCCTTAAAACGCGAGAGGTGCTCTTCCTTTGAAATGGTTTGAATGGTTGAGAAAATGAAGTCTGCTTCTATTTCCCGTTCATCGCCGGAATACAATCCCATCGTAAATTGATCCCCAAACATGGATTTATAAGTCTCCATGGCTTTTTTAGCAATAGTAAGGCGATGTACTACAAATAAGAACTTTTTAGGCTTAAACACATTCACATCAAAAGCAGACAAGTATGTTTTCCCTGTACCTGTTGCCGAGATTAACAGCGCACGGTTTTTACCCTCTTTACGCAAGCGTTGAATATTCTCCAAGGCTTCACGTTGCATCAAATTAGGCTTAATTTCCTTCACCACTTCCCCTTCAAAAGGCATTTGAATGCGGCGATTTCTTTCCAACTGACTTCGATAGTACAAATCGTACTTCGTAATCCATGTTGCATCAACTTTAGTGGCGGCCATAAATTCCGCATTGAATGAGGCAGCCGATTGAGCAATTAATTCACTGGATTCGGTAGCTGTTACCTTCAAGTTCCATTCTTTATTTGAACTCAATGCACTTGCAGTTAAGTTTGAACTGCCAATTATTAAATTATAGAATCTACCTTTCCGAAATAAATAACCTTTGGAATGAAAATCACCTTCCGTAACAATTTTAAGTTCAAGATTCTTAAAATTGAGCAACCAACGCAAGGCTTCAGGCTGAGTAAAATTTAAATATTGTGAGGCTAGAATTTTTCCAGGAACTTTTCTGTATTCCAGTTCCTTTAACGTTTGTTTTAAGGAAGCAATCCCACTCGTCGTAATAAATGCCACTGAAAACATGAATTCATCGCAGGTGCGAAGTTCTTGCTCAATGGTGGTCAATACCTTTTTTCCTAAATTCTTATCGTTAAGTAATAACTCAGGACGATATGCACGAACAGAATCAAAGTTTTGGTTAATGAATCCTGTAGTTAAACTGCCATGCAAATGGTCAAGGTCATACTTCATGACTTAAGCAGTTCGGTTACAATCGGCACATCCGCTTCCGCCCAGTCCAAGGAGCTTAGGGCTTCGGGGTCAAGCCAACGGTAGGCAAGGTGTTCGGTAAGGGTGGGTTCATCGGCGGAGGTTCCGCGGTAGGTGTGCATGGTCAGGTGAAAATCGGGGTAGGCATGCTCCACCA
>CANHSL010000169.1 GCA_947463385.1 Flavobacteriales bacterium | reverse complement strand
TTGCCGGGGACCAAAAAATTTGTAGCTCCCAAATATCGAACCTATAAAGTGAAATCAGGAGACAGCTTATCCACCATTGCAGCGAAATACCATACCACCGTCTCCAAAATTAAGAAAGCCAATGGCTTGCGTTCTGATTTGATTCGCATCGGACAGGTGTTGAAGATTCCAACCTAGGAGCTTACTATGATCGATTCCCTGGAACTCATACAGCGCAAACAACAGATTTTTGATCACGGTCCGATGTATAATGAATTTGTGCATGATGCCGTGATTCATGAGCCATGGAATGCCTATAGCTCCTTGTTCTTTTTTATCCCAGTTATTTTTTGGTTGGTTTATTTGCGTGGTAAGTACCGAACCTATGGTATCATTACCGCATTGTTACCCGTACTGTTCTTAAATGGCTTGGGTTCTACCTTATTCCATGCATTTCGGGCATCCAATTGGTTTTTACTCTTGGATTGGCTTCCTGCGGCGCTTATGACCTTAATGCTATCGATCTTTTTTTGGTATCGAATAACACAAACGGTATGGAAAGCCATCGGGGTGGTATGTGGGTTTTATGCCTTGGCTTTTACGATGGTTAAGGTTCTTTCTCAGCATACCGGCCTTTCGGGTCCGAGCATTGGCTATTTCTTTACGGGGGCAGCCTTTCTGGTCCCGGTGCTTATCGACTTAAAACGCAATGAATGGAAACATGCGGGGTTGTACGTGGTTTCCTTGTTCTTCTTAGTGCTTGCGCTGCTCTTTCGAATCCTGGATTATCCCACACCGAATCCCTTTCCGTGGCTACCCCAAGGCACCCATTTTCTATGGCATGTTACGAGTTCGTTAGCCGTATTTACCTTGGGCTTTTATATTTATAAAACAACGGATGAAGAGGCCATAAAGAAAAGTTAAACTAGGTTTTTTCTTCGCTTAACGTAAGCCCTGAATCGATGATTTAGCTTTACAGTATGAAATCGCTATTATTTTTATTCTTCATTACTGGCACCTTGGTTTATGCTCAGCAGGTAATTAGAGGTCCTTACCTGCAATCGCCCACGGAGACTACAATCACGATCATGTGGCGTACTAACGTTCCAACCAATTCGACCGTTTGGTTCGGACAAAATCCGCAGCAATTAACACAAACGGCTTCAGGAAACAGCAATACAACAGAGCATACAGTTTTGGTAACTGGATTAAATCCCAATACCAAATATTATTACGCAATAGGAAGTCAATCCATTTATGGTGGGAATAGCGCGAATCATTATTTTTACACCAACCCAGTCATTGGCTCACAGGATTCCTTGCGTGTATGGGTAATTGGTGATTTTGGAAAAGGAAACGCCGGACAAATTGCGGTTAAGAATTCCTTTCTTTCTTGGAACGGTCAAAATAGAACAGATGTTTGGTTATGGTTGGGAGACAATGCATACAACGACGGCAAGGACAGTGATTATCAATCTAAAGTATTTGGTCTTGCAGGATTCTCAGATATCTTTAGTTTCTTGCCTTTTTGGCCAAGCCCTGGAAATCACGATTACAATACAGTATGGCAAGAAAGTACGTTCTTAGGGATTCCTTATTCGAACATTCCCCTAGAAAACCATGAAGGTCCTTACTTCAACATTGTGGATGTGCCAACACAAGCCGAGGCGGGTGGTTTTCCGTCAAATCTCGAAGTATTTTATTCTTTCGATTATGCAAATGTTCATTTTCTATCGTTAAATTCTGAAGTTTATGATTATGCGCAAACAGGTACCGGAATTAACCGAATGATAAATTACATCAACGATGATTTATCTCAAAATCAACAAGATTTTACAATCGCTTATTTTCATCAACCTCCATACTCTAAAGGATCCCACGACTCTGATGATTTGTATGAGGATGTTATGCGTACCATGAGAGAAGAAATTATTCCAGTGCTGGAATCTTACGATATTGACCTCATTGTCTGCGGTCATAGTCATGTATTCGAACGTAGCTTTTTGATAAAGAATCATTACGGATACAGTGATACATGGGATCCAGCACAGCATTTGGTGAGTGGTACAAATGGTGATTTTGCCACCGGAAATGCCTACATCAAAGACAAATACATTCAACAAAATGATGGAGCGGTTTATGTGGTATGCGGCCACTCAGGAAGTGAAAATTCAGATGGAAGTATGGATCACCCTGTTTTCTGCTATGATGACAATGGAACAGGCGTAACGGGTTCCTTCGTAATTGATATTTATAGAAATCGGTTGGACGGAAAGTATTTGCGATCAGATGGAACCATTCAAGACGAGTTTACCATTCTTAAGAAAAATATTCCTTCGTTGAACATCATCGACACCCTTTGCCTAGGAGAAGCAATGATCCTTTCGGCTGTCTTATCGGGTGGATCAGATTCCTTAAGCTTTCTTTGGGATGGCAACGGGGAAACTCAAAATCAGATCACGGTTAATTCCTTACAATCGAATGTTTACACGTGTAACGTAATAGATCATTTAACGGAGCAGCAAACTACGTCAACCTATCAAATACATGTGCAGGAATGTGTAAACAAGGTGGAGGAATCCTTTCTTAATCCATTCATCCTATATCCAAATCCTAGTAAGGGTAAGGTTGAAATCTATGCGGAGGAAGTCATTCAAACCTTACGCGTGATGGACGAACATGGTAAATTGGTATACCATACATTTCCTCAGAAAAATTTACTCTCGCTGACCTTGTCTCATCTTCCGGCAGGTAATTACACCTTCGAAGCTACCCTTTCAAGCGGGACCTACCGAAAATCACTGATTTTAGCGCCATAATTAAAACGGCACATCGTCTTCATTGATGTCACCCAAGGTAAAAATTCGAAAAGACTCATCTTCTAAATAGACGCGCTTTCCTGGATGTTTAAAGGTGAATTGAGTCTTGAAATTCGTGCATTCAAACACACTGAGAATCCCTTTATCGTTTCGGTGAAATAATAAATGCATGTGTGCTTTGCTTTTATTTCCTACAAAATAAAAACCGGTAGAGGTAGGGAAACATTTCGTGCATTTTCCTTGAATTACATTCAATTGTTCATCCCCTTGGTCTTTGAAATAATCAAAGGCTCT
>CANHSL010000168.1 GCA_947463385.1 Flavobacteriales bacterium | reverse complement strand
GGTTAGCGAATTCTAACGCACTGAATAACTCGTCTAGCTCAGCTTCGGTAATCATTCCCATTCAATCAAAAACACATGGCAATCCGAATCCGGACCTTTCTCTACAAGTTGTTTTATGCGACACGTTAAGCCAAATCGTTTACCTAATCCTTTGATTAATCCAAAGAGCATGGGGGTAAGCCCGGCGCGTTCGGAACGATATTCCAGTTCGAGCGAATTGGACTTTTCATTTCTTGTCGTGAATTGAGGTGGAGCCAAGTGAGGCATCATATTACTCATTCGTGTATGAAGCATATCAAGATTAGACAAAAAATCAGAGAAATTATTCCCTGATAAATCCATTAATTCACCGTATCCTTCTTCTGCCGTGTAGGTTATCCAATATTCACCAAATGCCTCTAAAATGACATGCGCATCTGCCTTCAATACTTCCGAAGCATGCCGAACCAAGTCATAAGTTAATTTATCCGGATAAGGTTGCAATCCTAAAAATTCACCTTCATCGAACCCTGCTCTTGATGCGATTTCGATCCAAGCCTCTTCACCATAATTGGTAACCACTAAATCTTTTATTGCCTTATTTACTAAACCATACATAGCTTCAAATTATTTAACAAATATAGAGAAAGGTATTGAAGAACACCTTGAAAAACAAGGGCATATTTCAGACATATTTGCGTACTTTTGCCAAAAAAACACCATGGAATATAACAAGCTCGGCAAATCCGGGATTCAGATTAGTCGATTCTCCCTTGGGTCTTGGTTAACTTTTGGAAAGCAAATCGATGAACAAGTCGTTGAACGATTAATGGCTATTGCGTATGAGCATGGAATCAATTTCTATGATAACGCTGAAATTTATGCCCGCGGCATGAGCGAAACCGTCATGGGTAAATCCCTCAAAAAATTAGGTTGGAGTCGCGACAGTTATTTAGTAAGCAGCAAGGTGTTTTTTGGCACGGGAGGTACGTGGCCAACCCAGCGCGGCTTAAGTAGAAAACATATTGTGGAAGGATGCCATCAAGCACTCGAGCGCCTTCAAGTAGAGTACATCGATTTGTTTTTTTGTCACCGTCCGGACAAAGCAACGCCCATTGAGGAAACAGTTTGGGCCATGCATAACTTGATTACACAAGGTAAAATTTTATACTGGGGGACTTCGGAATGGAGCGCGCAAGAAATTATGGAAGCGCATGTATTTGCAAAGCAAAACCATTTGATTGGACCAACGATGGAACAACCCGAATACAATTTATTTTGTCGGCATAAGGTTGAAGTAGAATTTGAACAAATCTACAAAACCATGGGCCTAGGAACTACCATTTGGTCGCCACTTGCTTCTGGCGTATTAACTGGAAAATATAATCATGGAAACCCATCCGATACGCGCTTAGGAATTGAAGGATTGGAATGGCTTCGTGATAAAAATGTAACACCAGAACGCATTGAAAAAGCGAGAAAACTGGAGGTAATGGCCGCCGACCTTGGAACCACCATGGCAAAACTAAGCCTGGCTTGGTGTCTTAAAAACCCAAATGTTAGTACCGTGATTTTAGGGGCAAGCAATGAAAAACAACTAAAAGAAAACTTAACGGCTATGGAAATCCAATCCATGCTAAGCCCAGAGGTAATGTTACATATTGAAGAAGTGATGCAGAATAAGCCGCTTCGACCTGATTATTAAAACAAAAGCAAAAAAAACTTGTTTCATCCTTTTACCGCATAATTAAAATCCATGATTCAAACAGACATTATCATCATAGGTGCAGGCCCCGTTGGACTATTCACGGTATTCGAGGCAGGGCTCCTCAAATTACGTTGCCATTTAATTGATTCCTTACCTCAACCTGGGGGACAATGTTCTGAAATCTACCCTAAGAAACCGATATACGATATCCCAGGATTTCCGGAAATATTAGCGGGAGACTTAATCGATAATTTAATGAAACAAGCGGCGCCATTTAAACCAGGGTTTACCTTAGGTGAGGCGGCCTTGTCGATTGACAAACTGGAAGACGGAACCTTTAACGTAACTACGGTAAAAGGCACGATACACAATGCACCTATCGTTATTATTGCTGGCGGACTGGGTGTTTTTGAACCAAGAAAACCACCGATTGAGAACATTACCCAATTTGAAGACAAAGGGGTTGAGTATATCATTCGTGATCCTAAATTTTATCAGGATAAGGCATGTGTTATAGCTGGTGGAGGAGACTCCGCATTGGATTGGTCAATATATTTAGTAGAAAATAATATAGCCTCCACTATTTCTTTAGTGCATCGCAGCGCATCGTTTCGTGGTCATTTAGATTCCGTTCAAAAAGTGATTGACTTAGCGGATCAAGGAAAAATCGATTTGATTACTGAGGCCGAGGTTACAGGATTAGCAGGGAATGGCACCTTAGAAGAGGTAATCATTACCCACCAACATCAGGGTGAGATTCGAAGAACGGTAGACCATTTCATTCCGCTTTTTGGTTTAAAACCTAGCTTAGGCCCTATCGCTGATTGGGGATTAGAAATAGAAAAAAATGCCATCAAAGTAAATACCTTAGACTATTCTACGAATATCCCAGGAATCTATGCCATTGGGGACGTAAATACCTATGAGAATAAATTGAAGTTGATCCTTTGTGGTTTTCATGAAGGTACGCTAGCTGTGCAATCCGCCTTTGCACGCATACATCCAGAAAAAAAGAACGTCCTCAAGTATACCACGGTCAACGGAGTGCAAGGATTCTAATTCGTATGAAAAACAAATCCATTAGCACGGTTATCATATTGGGAGCACTATCCATGCTGTCAATTTTGATTATTCAGTTGTTATGGGTTGGACGAACGATAGAAACACAGAAGGTGAGCTTAGCCATTCAACAAAAAGAAGACAGCCTTAACCTTAAAGAATTTCAAGACCATGTGCACAGTTCGTTAATGAACGTCTTATCCACCATTCAAAAAAGGGATGGGGATCAATCGGATATGTACGGTGCGGTTAGGCAGCTTTCAAACAACCATTTCACGGTGGATTTCAATGAAGAATTACAGCCTTTTTATTTAGAGACCTTACTCAAGAAGGAATTCTACATTCAGAACATTCATAGGGATTTTTACTATGG
>CANHSL010000167.1 GCA_947463385.1 Flavobacteriales bacterium | reverse complement strand
GCTTCCGTTTACTGTACGCCTGGGTGTTTTAACATGAAGGAGTTCCTGACAGCCTAAGACAAGCTTGCCAATTTTTGCAAGGTAGAAGGTATATTTCCTACGAATAGGGTTTCTTGAAGTTGATACATCGCTGAATTGATGGGGGAAACGATAAACGTAAAATCCGGATTAATTAGTTCGAGCGCACGATACGAACCTTTTGTCAATTGAGGAGAGCTTGAGGCCTTGCACTCAATGGCAATTACCTTGTTGTTTAATTCCAAAACTAAGTCGATTTCATCTCCTGTTGCCGTTCGGAAAAAATAAGCCGGACAATTGAAGTTTGCCAACAATTGCTCTATCACCAAGCCTTCCCACGAAGCGCCAAAAATGGGATGACCAAAAAGGGCTTCCATATGTTCTATGCGTAACAATTGATGTAAAATACCACTATCTCGCACATAAATTTTTGGCGCTTTTACCAGACGTTTTTTTATATTCAATTCGTACGGAGGAATGGATCGCAATACAAAAGTTTGTTCAAAAATATCAATGTATTTACGAATCGTAGGATGTGTCAAATCCATGGAGCTGGCGAGTTTACTCAAGTTTAACGTTTGTCCATGATTGTGAGCGCATATTGTTAGGAAGCGACGTAGTTTCAACCCAGGAATATCAATTCCAAGCTGAGGAATATCACGTTCTACATACGTTTTGATGTAATTTTCCCTCCAAATAGTGCTAAATTCATCATTTTCGGCTAAAAGACTGTTGGGAAAGCCCCCTCGGTTCCAAAAAATAGGTAAGGGGGTTTCTGGAACCTCATTCATTAAAAAAGGGGTCAAATTAAGAAATCCTATTCTTCCTGCCAAGGACTCTGAACTTTTCTGAATTAAATCACGAGAAGCGGAGCCCAGTAAAATAAATCTACCATTTTGTCTATTTTCATCAACGATACTTCTCAAGCTACCAAATAACTCAGGAACGAATTGTATTTCATCCAAACAAATTACTTTTTCTTCATGGGCTTTGAAAAATAAACGAGGATCCATAAGCTTATTTAGGTCTTCCTGATTCTGAAGGTCGAGGTAAATTCCGTGTTGAGACTTTGAAATCAAGCGCTTCACGACGGTTGATTTTCCGCATTGACGGGGTCCCAAAATAGCTACAATCGGAAAGATTTGTAGGTATTTTTGAATTTCATCTTCTATTCTTCGTGGAATATACATGTCTTTACAGATTGAATATGAAGCATAAAGATACGAAACCTTGTCTTTTTGTGCAAATTGAAAATAACACTTTCAATTTACACGTTTTTATACGTAATTCGGCGGGGTTAATTTCATTGAATCCATGAGAAATATCACTAAGCAACACCAGATTATTTAATCCCCCGCTTCCGTTTACCGTGCGCCTAGGTATGTTAAAATGCCGGCGTTCCTCTGAATTTCAATGTTGGTTGGATGGAATATCCCAAACGAAGCATGCCTGAGTAGTAGCTGTTCTTAAAGATATTCGAGGAAAGTAAGGAGTAATTATTTCCGATGGATGCGCCGATAAAGCACTTGTTATTGAAGTGGTATTGATAGAAAAGTCCAACATTATGATTCAAGGTGGAGCTTATCCCAAGGCTATGTTTATCAAGGCCTAAGCTTAAGCTAACAAAAAAATCATGGGATTTTTCGACCACCGTATTGCTGTAAAAGACAGCGGGTGTAAGCGAAATATGTTTTGCCGTGTCAAGGTCGAAGCGATATGAAAAATTTGTAGTAAAGGAAAAAGGTGTCGTATACGAGTATGGATAATTCATGGTTTTTGAACGAAACAGGTTGTTGCCTGCTATTCCCACGGTCCAATTTCTATGCAGTAATGACATTCCAATATTCATGTTATACGAAGGGGGATTCCACAAGGTAAAATACGTTACAGGGGTAGTGACGTCTTCGATAAAGGTTAGATTATCCCGGCGAACACTGGCGCTAAGGCCACTATTTAAGGTGAGTTTCCGGCTCATTTTGGTGGTATAGGCAGCACTTATGCTAGTGCCGGTTCTTTTCCAATCCATCCATTGGTTATACCCATTGCTGAGTCCGATGGAAAACGAACCCACTTGCTGTCTAATTGCAAAGAAATTATTGAAAAACGGAGCGGTTGATGGGCCAATGCTGCTTAAATCAGCTAAGGAAAATGTATTACTAAGGTAGAGCTTTTTCTCTGCGAATGCCGACGGATTGCTTGAAATGAAATAATCATCTACTGCATACGTGTTTTGTGCATATTCAATCAAGAAACAGGTCAGAAAGCAAAGGGTAATAATAATTCGCATCGGATTGGGGTTTATACTTAGACAACTGCCACACGGGTAAAGTTACTCCACTTAACAAATAAGAACCATTCGCACGACATTCGTTATTGGAGTATCCAGTAAAGTCAAATTCTTTGATTCCTTGAATAGGTAAGGAAGTACTATCTTATTTAATCCCCCGCTTCTTTTTGATGTTCTCGTACGCGTCTTGTATTTGTTGGAATTTTTCCTTAGCCCCTTTTTGGTATTCTTCACCCATTTGAGCTACTTTATCCGGGTGAAAGGCAATGGCCATTTTACGGTAGGCGCGTTTTACATCCTCGTCGCTGGCCGTGGCTTCAATCCCCAAAATTTTGTAATCAGAATCCGCACTTCGGTAAAACATGTTTTTCACACTGTCAAACTCCATGGCTGGAATACCAAGTTTATTGGCTAATTGTTCAATGATTTTCATTTCGCTATCATCTACATGCCCGTCGGCTTTAGCAACTTGAAAGAGGTAGTGAACCATTTGAATGCGGCCATCTACTGAAATTCTGTTCCGGATATCATTGCAAATATCAGAGATTGGTATCTGCCCGTTATCTAAGAAATGTTTAAGTACTTGTAAGTGTTCGCGTGTAAATTGATTCCCGAATTGGGCCGTGAAAAATCCCTTTACGTAATCCAATTCCGCACGTTTTACAGAACCGTCGGCTTTCATGACTACCGCAGACAAGGCCATTAACATCGTTGGGAAATCGTATTGCGTAGCGCGCTGACGGTAATACTCAAAACCACTCCCTGAGCTTTGCGTTTGTGCTTTGCTTTGATTCCCCCTACTAAGGAAATCAATTATACTTCCGAT
>CANHSL010000166.1 GCA_947463385.1 Flavobacteriales bacterium | reverse complement strand
TTTGTTGTAGAGGACATTGGCTTGGAACAGGCTACAAACACAGCAAATCATGGCGTATTAAAACAACTTTCCAAAAATTCTGGAGGTTCATTTTCAACGCTCAAGGACTATGAAAAGCTTTTAAAACAAATTGAAGACAGAGCAGATATAACCACCATAGAACGCTTAACTATTGACTTTTGGAATTTAGTTGATTCTTGGGTGTTCATGTTGCTGATTGCGTTGATATTTAGTTCGGAATGGTTTTTAAAACGCTATTTCGGGGCATATTAAGTGGATGTGTTAACGTCAAAATGAGTTGACTTTTGGATATAGAAATGGTTTTTGATAAAACGTAATTTTAGAGTTTAGGTAAATTAATTGAAATATTATGAAACAGATACTTTGCTTCCTTGTGATATCCTTTTTAATTGGTAATGTTTTTAGTCAAAAAACACGATCAGTCGCATTTTACAACGTAGAGAATTTGTTCGACACGATTGACGGACCGAACGACGACGCTGAATTCCTACCTGCTGCTAAAAACCAATGGAATGCAGCTCGATACGAAGAAAAACTTACGCACATTCGAGAAGTGTTACTTGCCATGGGGAACCCCCTTGTATGTGGTTTTTCAGAAGTAGAAAATGCAGCCGTCGTGCGAGCAATCATAGCAAATCAAGAAGCGTTTAAATCCTATGGAATCGTTCATTATGAAAGTCCGGATGCGCGTGGGATTGATGTTGCCTTAATCTATGACAGTTGTAAATTAAACTTGATTGATTCAAAGGCCATTCGATTTGTCTTACCTGGGGAAACTAAGCCTACGACAAGAGATATCCTTTGGGCTCAATTCAAATACAAAAAACAACCGTTTTATGTGATGTTAAATCATTGGCCAAGTCGACGTGGCGGAACCGACGAAAGTGATGATAAACGTGTGGCGGCAGCGAAAATCGCATGCAATTTTATTGATTCGATTCAGAAAGCTAACGGATATCCTATAATATTTCTTGGTGACTTAAACGATCATCCGGAGAACAATGCACCTAAATTAATCGATGAGCGTTTAGACCCTATGATCACCAAAGAAAGTGGCCCAACAAAAGGTACGCATTTTTATAATAATGAGTGGGGAATCCTTGATCACATTTATGTTTCCGCCAATTTCATTGGTAAAAAAAATGGTGTAATTGCAAACTCGGGTCAGATTCATAATTTCCCTTTTCTCATGGAGGAATACAAAGGAAATATTCAACCCAAACGTACCTATGGGGGAAGCAAATATTTGGGAGGATATTCGGATCATTTACCCGTATCTATTCAACTGAACATAAAATAATAGAGCCCAAGGCAAACCATTCGCTTTTATTATCGTAAGAGGTTTATTAACTTTGTTTTAACCTGATATAAACGCCACTTTGATTAAACGAACGCATTTCCTTTTTTTCTGTGTATTTTTCATTGCGTTTACTACGGTTACTTTTGGACAAATTGTTTCTCCGTTTAGTGTTCGATATCAAACCAACGCAAAAGGCGGTATAAAAATCGCATCCAATGTTGTATTAAGTTGTGCTTCGGGAACAAACAACTGTGCAACTGCACAAAGTCAAGTTCCTCCTAACGGAACCTTTTCAAACGGCGCATTCTCCATGGCCTATGTTGATATTGACAATGATGCCAACACCTTCATGTCGAGCAGTGATAGCATTGCCCTACCTAATTGCTCTGAAATCCTATGGGCAGGTCTTTATTGGAGTGCTCGAATTGCGGCAAATACTGCGAATTACGCAAACAGAAGTCAAGTAAGGCTGAAATTAAATAATGGGTCATATCAAGTTCTAAGTGCGGATCAAACCCTAGATGTACCAACCATTGGAGGATCTTCCTGGTCACATCCAAGTTATTACTGCTTTAAGGACATCACCTCGATTCTCACTTCCACCGGCACCAATACCCGATTTACGGTAGCTAATGTAACGGCCGAAGCCGGATCAAATCGCTGGGGTGGCTGGTCGGTTATCATTGTGTACAAGAATGTACTTCAATCCATGCGGAATTTAACCGTATTTGATGGGTTCGCTAATATCTCATCAGGCAACTCGTTAAATATTCCAATCAGTGGTTTTACCACCCCTCCCTCTGGTCCGGTAACCTTTGAATTGGGTGTGATTGGGTTGGATGGTGACCGAGATTCAAATGGGGATCAATTGCAATTTAATGGTGCAGGGACCTTTGTTAATATTTCTGATGCCCTTCACAATACCACGAATTTCTTTAACAGTACGATTTCTGACAATGCGGTCGTAACACCATATCGTAATCCAAGCTATAACAATACCTTGGGGTATGATGCCGGTATTTTTTACCCGAATAACACGGCACTTAATTATATAGGGAACAACGTTACTTCAGCCATTATTCAGGTGACAACGAGTTCAGAGAATATCCTTGCTAGGGCGTTCACCTCGGCGATCGATATCTACGAACCAGATTTAAGGGCTACGGTTTATGTGCAGGATTTAAATGGAGGCCAAGTGGTTCCAGGTGATATTTTACAATACACCATGGTTGGTAAGAATATCGGAAGTGATGTTTCCTACAATACCTTCATGACGGATACACTCGATGTACGCACCACCTATGTACCAAATTCACTAAGTTATCTTAATGGTCCGTTTACTGGAGCGAAAACAGATGTTAGTGGCGATGATCAAGCAGAATATGATGCCCTCAATAAGTGTATTAAAGCCAGAGTTAATGTTGGTGCTAACGCTGCGATTGGAGGCACCATGAACAATTCACCAAATGGCGCTGATTCGGCTGTTGTAAGATGGCGAGTTCAGGTAATCAATGATTGTTTACTGTTAAATTGTGATAGTACGATTAGTAATAAGGGATATATTTTTGGAACAGGAAATGTTTCAGGGAATTCATACACGAATAATGGGGTGTCAGACATCTACGATGCCAACGGTTGTCCCACATCCAACAACAATGAATTAACGATACATTCTAATTGTCCACCACCCACTGTTACCCATAACGACCCCTTGTGTTTAGGTGATTCCTTACAGTTCGTTATTCCTTTTAGTCCCTTTGCAAACTATTCTTGGGTAGGCCCAAGCGGATTTTCTTCTACCTCCCCGGCGCCTGTAATTTCTCCAGTA
>CANHSL010000165.1 GCA_947463385.1 Flavobacteriales bacterium | reverse complement strand
TGGGTCTTTTTGTTATATACCAAAAGGCGTTCGCTGTCCCATGGAATTGTCTACCTATTTTCGAATCAACGCCGGAGGAACCGGACAATTTGAGCGCACCTTGGTGATTGCAGACGAGTCATCCTATGTATCCTATTTAGAAGGGTGTACGGCCCCTCAACGTGATGAAAACCAATTGCATGCCGCAGTGGTAGAATTAATTGCATTGAATAATGCAGAAATTAAATATTCAACCGTTCAAAATTGGTATCCAGGAGATAAGGAGGGTAAAGGCGGGGTATTTAATTTTGTAACGAAACGTGGTCTATGTGAAGCGCACGCGAAAATTTCTTGGACTCAAGTAGAAACCGGCTCTGCCGTTACGTGGAAATATCCATCGTGTATCCTTAAAGGAGATTATTCTGTTGGGGAATTCTTTTCCGTAGCGGTAACAAATAATTTTCAACAAGCGGATACGGGTACGAAAATGATCCACCTCGGAAAACATACGAAAAGCACCATTATTTCAAAAGGTATTTCAGCAGGCCATTCCCAGAATTCGTATCGTGGTCTTGTTCAGATACACAAGCAAGCGGATCACGCCCGGAATTTCTCCCAATGTGATTCCTTATTGATGGGCAGCATCTGCGGTGCACATACCTTTCCATATATCGAATGTAAAAATGCTTCAGCGCAAATTGAACATGAGGCAACCACCTCAAAAATTGGAGAGGACCAATTGTTCTATTGTCAGCAACGAGGGATTTCGGAAGAAAAAGCCATTAGCTTAATCGTCAATGGATATTGTAAAGAAGTCCTCAATCAATTGCCAATGGAGTTTGCTGTTGAGGCACAAAAATTATTGAGTATTAGTTTAGAAGGAAGTGTTGGATAGAATTTTGAAGATAAACTTATGTTAAAAATAACCGATTTACATGTGTCCATTAACGGGACAGAAATTTTAAAAGGCTTAACCCTTGAAATAAAAGCCGGGGAGGTTCATGCGATTATGGGACCAAACGGAGCAGGAAAAAGCACCTTGGCAAGCGTTCTTGCAGGCAAAGAAGATTATGAAGTAACGTCAGGCACCATCACCTTTGAAGGCCAAGATTTATTAGAGATGTCCATTGAGGAGCGTGCGCGCGAAGGGGTGTTTCTAGCGTTTCAATATCCGGTAGAAATTCCAGGTGTTTCGAATGTGAATTTTTTGAAAACAGCCATTAATGAAATTCGTGAACATAAAGGCTTACCCGCGCTTTCAGCAAAAGACTTTTTAACCTTAGTTAAGCAAAAATCAGCCTTGGTAGCACTTGATGCATCCTTGGCTTCTCGTGCAGTGAACGAAGGGTTTTCTGGCGGTGAGAAAAAGCGCAATGAGATTTTTCAAATGGCTATGCTTGAACCTAAATTAGCGGTACTAGATGAAACCGATTCAGGCTTGGATATTGATGCGCTTCGCATTGTGGCCGGAGGGGTAAATGCCTTGAAATCCAAGGAAAACGCTACCCTTGTTATTACCCACTATCAGCGCCTACTGGATTATATTATCCCCGATTTCGTTCACGTGTTGTACGATGGGAAAATTGTGAAAACTGGAGGAAAAGAATTAGCCTTAGAATTAGAGGAAAAAGGATACGATTGGATTAAAACTGCGGAGTAATGAGTGGTACATTAATCGACTTTTGTAAGCAACTTGAGCCAACCCAATTAAACCTGCCAGCCGCATTATTACAAGCAGCCAAGGACGGGGTTGAGTTCCAACATCATTTTCCAACTACGCGAGATGAAGCTTGGAAATACACGCGGCTCGGCCGAGTGGCTGCACTGAAATTAAGCCCCGTAAAAATTAATCAAAGCGCAGCCCCGCTTCCCAGTTCTGATTCGATTGATATTATTTTTGAAAACGGAACGTGGTATTGTGCTGAACCTCCCGCTGGATTACATATTGATTTTTCCGGTGACCTCGATTCCACCGCATGGAATGCCTGCACGATCCAGGGGCATGTACAGCACATTAATGCATTAACAGCTCAAGGTGGAGTCGCCATACGCATTGATGCAAACACTAAGCTTATCAAGCCCATACGAATCATCCACCGTCTTCAAGGTGAACATACCGGCTTGATTTTACATCATCAACTCGTTTTGGGTAATCACGCCAGTGCTCAATTGGAGGTGTTCTTTGAGGGAACAAGTGAAGATTCCTACGCGAATGTCCTGTTTGATTTCTTTATTGGCCCAGGGGCTGATCTGCATACAGACATGTTACAACAAACCAAGGGAACACATTACGGATTTCACACCCAACGGATCTACCAACAAAAAGACAGTACGTTTGCGTTACAAACTCTGACAGCGAATACCCATTTTACACGGAATGAAATCGAGGTATTTTCACAAGAAGAAGGCACCCACACCCAACTATACGGCGCATTCATTGGTCGAGAAACCAACCACATTGACAACCATACCTATGTGCATCACATGGCCCCTAATTGTACCTCAGATGAGAATTATAAGGGCGTACTCTCGGATAAGGCTACAGGCGTATTCAATGGCAAAGTGAAGGTGTATCAAGACGCACAGAAAATCAATGCATACCAATCCAATAAAAACATTCTATTGTCGGACCAGGCCACCATCAATGCGAAACCGGAACTAGAAATTTATGCGGATGATGTTAAATGTTCTCACGGCTCTACCACCGGACAACTGGATCAACAAGCCTTATTTTTCTTGAGGGCTCGGGGAATTAGTGAAACCAAAGCCACCGATATGCTCATCAAGGGATTTATGGCTGAAATCGTAGGTGCTGTTAAGTCTAGCCACATTCAAGAGGCCTTGCATACCTTGTTAGATTAAGTTCAGATTACTTACCTTCGTAAGAAATCTACGCTATGAAAATTTTATTGATAAGTTCTTGCTTCCTTTGGATTTCCCTGTGTTTTAGTCAACACGATAAAGCCTTTGTTATTTATAATGCCAAAGGAAAGGCGGTAACGTACAATAACCTTAAATCAAAAAGTTTAGCAGGAAATTTGGTGCTTTTTGGTGAATATCATGATAATCCAATCGTGCATTGGTTGCAGTTGGAATTAACGCAGGATGCATTCGATCAACACGGGGCGAACTTGATGTTGGGTTTTGAAATGTTTGAGCAAGATCAACAAGCCGTATTAAACCG
>CANHSL010000164.1 GCA_947463385.1 Flavobacteriales bacterium | reverse complement strand
GACTTCTATTTGGAAATTAATCGACATCAATTAGAGGCGGAAGACCATGCGAATGAGGTATTAATTCGTTTTTCGAAGGCGCACGACGTGAAATTAGTGGCTACAAACAACAGTTATTACGTGAACCAAGGTGATGCTAATGCGCACGATGTCTTGTTGTGTGTACGTGATGGTGAGTTGATGTCTACTCCCATTGGTCGCGGAAGAGGGTACCGTCACGGGTTTGAAAATGATGAGTTTTATTTCAAGACCCCCGAACAAATGAAGCGCTTGTTCGCGGATTTACCTGGAGCTATTCTAACGATTTCCGAGATTATTGAGAAATGCGAAGCCTATACCTTGTCGCGCGATGTACTACTTCCAAAATTCGAAATCCCAGAAGAATTTATTGATCCAAGTGACGATATAAACGGCACAAAAAATGGTGAAAATGGCTTTTTAAAGCACTTAACCTATCAGGGCGCGTTAAAGCGCTATGGCGAAATCAGTGAGGAACTTAAAGAACGCTTAGATTTTGAGTTAAAAACCATTGAAAATACTGGGTATCCAGGGTACTTTTTGATTGTCCAAGATTTCTGTAATGCGGCACGCGACATGGGGGTTTCCGTAGGGCCTGGACGGGGATCGGCCGCAGGGTCTGCCGTAGCATATTGCATTGGGATTACCAACGTGGATCCGATTAAGTATGACCTCCTCTTTGAGCGTTTCTTAAACCCGGATCGGATTTCAATGCCCGATATTGATATCGATTTTGATGATGAAGGAAGGGGTAGAGTTATTGATTATGTGATTAATAAATATGGCGCAAATCAAGTGGCGCAAATCATTACCTATGGTACCATGGCGGCAAAATCAGCCATTCGAGATACTGCACGGGTTTTGGATTTACCCCTGCCTGAAGCAGACCGCTTAGCTAAATTAGTACCTGATATTTCACTGAAAAAATTGTTCGATTTAGAAGAGCCTGCGCTGGCCGATGCATTGAAAAATAATCAGGAAGCATTGAATAATGCCAAGGAATTGCGGAAAATATTCCAAGGACAAGGTCCTGCATCCGATGTGCTTCGACAGGCTAAAGCAATCGAAGGGTCAGTTAGAAATACCGGGATTCACGCCTGTGGGGTGATTATTACGCCCGATGACATTACGAATTTCGTTCCAGTGGCCACCGCGAAGGATTCTGTCATGGTATGCACCCAATTTGACAACTCCGTAGCAGAATCTGCAGGCTTGCTTAAAATGGATTTCCTTGGATTGAAAACCCTTACCTTAATTAAGGATGCGGTACGAATCATCAAGGAGAATCGGGGGATAGAACTTGATCCGGATCAATTTCCAATTGATGATGAGCTCACCTATAAGCTCTTTCAACGCGGTGAAACGGTGGGTATATTTCAATATGAATCTCCCGGAATGCAAAAATACATGCGGGAATTAAAACCTACGGCCTTTGCTGACCTTATTGCGATGAATGCCCTGTATCGCCCGGGTCCTTTGGAGTATATTCCGTCCTATATTAAACGGAAGCACGGCGAAGAGCCCATTGTGTACGATTTAGATGATTGTGAAGGTCATTTAAAAGAAACTTACGGAATTACAGTATATCAGGAGCAAGTGATGTTGCTTTCTCAGAAGTTGGCGGATTTTACCAAAGGTGAGGCCGATACCCTGAGAAAGGCGATGGGTAAAAAGGACCGTAAAGTACTGGATAAAATGCGTCCGGTTTTTATAGAGCGTGGAAATGCGAAAGGTCATGCCAACGATAAATTGGAGAAAATTTGGAAAGACTGGGAGGCCTTTGCTTCTTATGCATTCAATAAATCGCATTCTACGTGTTATGCGTGGGTAGCTTATCAAACGGCCTATCTCAAGGCAAATTACCCGGCCGAATATATGGCTGCAGTGTTAAGTAATAACATGAGCGACATTAAGCAAGTAACGTTCTTTATGGAAGAATGTCGCCGCATGGGGGTGAATGTGTTGGGTCCAGATGTGAATGAATCACGACTGAATTTTACGGTGAATGCGAACGGGGATATTCGTTTTGGTTTGGGAGCCATTCGTGGGATTGGTGAAGGACCAGTAGAGGCGATTATTCAAGGACGAGCAGAGGGAAGATACACGAGTATTTTTGATTTCAGTCGGCGAGTGAATTTTAAAGCCATCAACCGAACAGCCATGCAAAATTTAGTGTATGCGGGTGGATTTGATTCCTTTAGTGAATTGCATCGGGCACAATATTTTATGGAAGAAGGAGCGAATCGCTTGTTTTTAGATCACATCATTCGGTACGGTACTTCTTTTCAGGATAATAAAGATTCAAACCAACACGACCTTTTTGGTGAGGGTTCCGGTTTTGATGTAGTGGAACCGAAAGTTCCAAGCTGTGAGGAATGGTCCTCGAGTTATAAGCTTGCCAAAGAACGGGAAGTGATAGGTATTTTCATTTCTGGGCATCCCTTGGATGATTATAAGATGGAGATTGATGCCTTTTGCACCGGGGCCTTAGCCATGTTGCATGATATGGAAACCTATAAAGGACGGGATTTAATAATGGCGGTAGTAGTTACCTCCATCGAGCATCGGGTTGCGAAGAACGGAGATCCCTTTGGAACAGTAGTTTTTGAAGATTACACCGATCAATATAAACTGAATATTTTCCGTGAAAATTATCTAAAGTACAAGCATTTACTCCAGCCTGGGGTGTTTTTAACCTTGCGCGGACGGATAGAAATACCAAGGTACAGAACGCACTTAGAATTTAGTTTAAACGAAGTAGAACTCTTACAGCATTTGCGCGAGAAACGAGTGAAAGGCTTGCATTTAAGCATACCAAACAAGGACCTCAATCACCTCTTGATTGACGAACTTAATGGCTTGTTTTTGGCGAATCAGGGTTCTTGTAATGTGCAATTTACCATATTTGATGCCGTAGAAGGCCTAGAATTAAATATGGCGTCGAAGTCGGTTCGCATTAAACCGGATCCTGAATTATACAAGGCATTGACTAAAATGAACATTCAGTTTCGCTTGAATTAATTCAAATTTCCAGCATCTTCCACTTGTTTTATTAAGTTCGAAAGAGACATTTCGAATGCGTTCGCTATGCGTATCAGCACGCGAAGGCTTGGATTAAATTCTCCTTTTTCTATCCGTTGAATGGTTCGTATATCCACATCACAGAGCGATGACAATTGTAGTTGTGTGATTTTTTTGGATTTTCTGACCGTTTT
>CANHSL010000163.1 GCA_947463385.1 Flavobacteriales bacterium | reverse complement strand
TGTTTTGCCATTGACACTGTATTGCGCGTATTTTTGTACAAATGAACAAACTTTGAAGGGGATACGCACCATTTTATTTTTCTTTTTTTTATGTGGTGTCTCGCTTCAATTCCATGCCCAACAAAAAATCGGAGTAGTCTTGAGTGGCGGTGGAGCCACAGGCTTAGTGCATATAGGTGTGCTGAAAGCATTGGAAGAAAATCAAATCCCAATTGATTACATCTGTGGAACATCTGCCGGTGCCTTAGTTGGGTCAATGTATGCTTGTGGGTGGTCACCCAAGGAAATGGAGGCATATGCTACATCCCCATCGTTTCAAATGATGACTACAGGTACAATTCCTTCAGGCCGTCGGTATTTATATCGAGAAAGTGACCCCGATGCCAGCATGTTAAATTTGCCTTTTAGCCCGGATTCGTTATTAACCACCTCTATCCCAATGAATGTAATTCGTCCGAGGTTTTTAGATATTGAAATGCTAAGAATCATGGGTGCAACTGGCGCCTTGGTTGGGAAAGATTTTAATCAGTTATTGGTGCCATTTCGATGCGTAGCAAGTGATGTAATACATAAGAAAAGTGTAGTTTTTGAATCTGGAAATTTAAATGCTGCGGTAAGGGCTTCAATGACTTACCCCTTGTATATTAACCCGATAAAAATTGATGATATCATTTATTTTGATGGGGGATTGTATAATAATTTTCCGGTCAATGTACTTTACAATGAATTTAACCCCGACTTTATTATTGGGAGTAATGTTGCAGATAATGGGGCTTTGCCGGATGAGCATAATTTTATTGGCTTGTTGGATCATATGACAAGAACCCCCACGGATTATTCCTTACCCTGTACACAAGGGATATTGATTCAACCAAAAAGTAATGTAGGTACCTTTGATTTTTCGAAAGTTCAACAAGCCATTGATAGCGGGTATTTTGAAACGATGAGGCTTATGGATTCTTTGAAAAGAATTATTTCAATGCGCGCAGATACTGCCTTGTTAAAACAGCGAAGGGATGAATTGAAGTGCAATGTTGATTCGAAGCTGATTTCAGAGATTAATATTTCATTTCATGAAAATAAATCGCCAAGTTATGTGAGTCATTCCTTGATGAAGTCCCGGACGCAACAAGCACTCACTTGGAAACAATTTGAAAACAGATATTATCGCTTGTATGCAGCTCAACAGATTGATTATTTATATCCAACATTGTCTTCAAACGCTGATAGTAGTTTTGATTTAGACTTATATGTTAGAAAAGCCCCGCCATTGCGATTGGAGGTTGGGGGACATTTATCCTCACGTCCAATTAACACAGGGTTTTTAGGGCTCACATATCGGAGCATGGGGCGTTCAGCGATGATCCTCCATGCAGAGAGTTATTTTGGTAAATTTTATGGGTCAGTAAAGGGAGAGGCTATGATTGATTTTCCTAGTGTATTTCCCCTAGCAGCATCTAGCTATTTTGTAATGAATCGTTGGGATTACTTTCGGAGTTTTGCCACATTTTTTGAGGATGTTAAACCTTCATTTTTAGTTCAAAATGAAATGTACTTCGGCCTTAAACTCAAACACCCAATTTTAAACAACTCAAAAGGAGTGTTGGATGTGCGTTGGTTTAATTTGGAGGACGATTACTATCAAACACAAAATTTTTTAAGTATAGATACCACGGATGAAACCCATTTGAAGGGAAGTTTAATTTCCTATGAGATGACGGATAATACCCTAAATAGAAAACAATTTGCAAGTGAAGGTCATTTTTTCACCATGAAAATTAAATACATCACCGCACTTGAAACAACAGTCCCTGGGTCAACGGCCCTTTTTGATAGCACCGTTAATAAACAGCACGATTGGTTGAATCTTAACGTCGAAGGACAATATTATTTTTTAACCAAACCACATCTTCATCTAGGAGCTCATGCTAAAGCAATGTTCAATTCACAGTCTTTATTTTCAAACTATACCGCAAGTTTATTATCAATGCCGACATTAAATGTGATACCAGATTTAGAAACATATTTCTTTAAGGAATACCGTTCTCCTCAGTTTATTGCCATAGGAGCCAACTTGGTGGTTCCTATTTTCAAAGGCCTAGAATATCGATTAGATGCATATTATTACCAACCATTTTTAATCTTACAGCAATTAAATGATGGGAGTATGAAGTACTCTAAACCATTCAAAGGGAGCACTTGGTTGGCTTCTACCAGTTTGCTATACCATAGCCCGCTGGGACCAATTCGTGCGACCTTGAATTATTTTCCTTTACAAGCGATTCCACTAAATTTCCAAGTGAGCTTCGGGTATGTGCTGTTTAACGAGCGCGCAGTTCGCTAGAAAAATTAATTTTGCATAAAATTTATTGAATGAAGCCAATTATCTGTGGTATACAACAAATGGGAATCGGCGTGCCGAATGTCCAAGAAATATGGGCCTGGTATAGAACCATGTTTGGGGTAGATGTTCGAATTTTTGAAGAGGCTGCGGAAGCGCCCTTAATGACCAAGTATACCGGTGGAGTAGTGCACGCACGCACCGCAACACTGGCGCTTAGCATGGATAGTGGTGGTGGATTCGAGATATGGCAATTTACTAGTAGAAACACGGAGAAACCAACCTTTCAGGTAAAACTGGGCGACCTAGGCTTATTCTCATGTAAAATTAAATCTAGAAATGTGCGTGAATCCTATCAGCACATGAAATCGAAAGGAGCTAAGGTACTCAATGAACCTACGGCTACGCCAGACGGAACCTTGGCATTCTTTGTTGAGGACCCAAATGGTAACATTTTTCAAGTAGTGCAGGGGCTCGGTTGGTTTAGTAACACAGGACATCCATCGCATTGTGGCGGTGTGGCAGGAAGTATCATTGGTGTTTCCGATATGGAAGCATCGCTTAAGTTATACCAAGACGTCCTCGGATATGAATCCATCGTGTATGATGAAACACGGTCCTTCGATGATTTAGGGGCCTTATCTACTGGTGTTTTTAGAAGAGTGCGCTTAATTCACCGGGAAGACAGAAAAGGACCTTTTGCAAAACTGCTTGGACCAACCTCGATTGAATTGGTGCAATCCATGGATCGCAGCGACGTAAAACGAATTTTTGAAAATCGCTTTTGGGGTGATTGGGGCTTTATCCATTTGTGTTTTGATATCCAGGGAATGGATGAATTAAAAGCACGATGCGAAAACGCAGGCTTTCCATTTACCGTAGACAGCTCGGATACCTTTGATATGGGTGAAGCAGGCGGTAGATTCTCTTACAT
>CANHSL010000162.1 GCA_947463385.1 Flavobacteriales bacterium | reverse complement strand
GTCCTTCTTTTCCGGATTATCCGAAATGGGGTTTCTCACCTACCTCTGACGCCTTTTTAGTGTCTACCAATGAAGGCGGTCCTCCACGCATTTATGCGATGAAATTAAGTAACTTGTTAACGGGAGCTGCATCTCCGTTTATTGGAATTCCCATTGGATATTCATTAAATGGATTTGGCTTTCAATCCATCACGCCGGTTGATATCGAGGGAGACCTTGCGGCACCTGCTGGAATGAAACCTTTATTTATTCGTCACCGAGACGATGAATCGCACTCCAATGGTTCTCCAGATAGCCCAACCAACGATTGGATTGAATTATGGGAAATGACCATCAATTGGAACAATACCACGGCGACCGTAGCAAAAATTCAAGACATTTCCATTGCAGAGATAGACTCTAAACTGTGTGGTCTTACCAGCTTCACCTGTATACCGCAGCCAGGAACTACCGTAAAACTTGACCCGCTTCGGGAAACGGTTATGTTTAAAGCACCAATGCGCGTGTTCAATGACCATCAAACTATCCTGGCATGTTTGGCTACCGATGTGAATGGAAGTGACCGTTCAGGTGTTCGGTGGTGCGAACTTCGTCGCCCAAGTGGAAGTACCGCTGCCAACTGGACCTTGTATCAAGAGGGAACCTACGCGCCCGGGACAACCAACCGATTTATGCCAGCCATTAATATGGACAAACACGGAAATATTATCATGGCCTATTCTACCTCAAGCAATACGGCGGGTGATTTCCCATCGATTAAAATGACGGGAAGAAAGCCTTGTGATCCACTGGGACAAATGACCATGGCAGAAACTACAATAATTGCCGGAGGATCTTCTAAAACTAGCGATACCCGATGGGGAGATTATCACCACATGGCAATTGACGATTTTGACGGAGAGACCTTTTACTATACGGGTGTTTATCGCGATGCGAACTCAACTCGTTCACGCGTGGCGGCAATAAAAATGAACCCAGATGTGAACGATGCCAGTGTGACGAATGCCTATGTAGTGAATCCAGCAACGCTGTGCGGAGCAACCACACAACTTGGTGTGATTATTCAAAATCTAGGAACATCTCCGATTACAACAGGAACCTTTACATGGCAAGTTGGAAACGGTGCACCTACGAGTGTTTCATACAATTCAAACCAATTGAATGCCTTGAATTCAACGGATACTATATTCGTGACTGTTTCGGGCTTGGTTTCGGGAAATAACACCGTGGTGATCACAGCATCTGGGGTTAACGGGATTTCTCCAGATGAAAATACGTGTAACGATGCCTTTACCATGACCTTAACGATTGGAGGTAATTTACTCAATGTAGCGTATGTAATAAATAACACCCCAAGTTGTACAGGAAGTAACGGTCAAATTACGCTTACGGCTACTGGAGGCACAGGACCATATACTTACTCGATCAATGGGGGAGCAACCCAAGGGAATGGCGTATTTTCGAATTTACCTGCGGGTGTAATCAATTACACCGTTAACGACGCCAATGCCTGTGCAGGACAAGGAACCTTTACCTTGAATCCTCCAGTTTCAATTTCGGCAACCGCTACCCCAACTCAAATCCTTTGCAACGGGCAAAGTAATGGAAGCATTCAATTGAGTGCTTCAGGTGGACAAGCAGCGTATACCTATTCGCAGAATGGCGTTACCTATCAAGCATCCAATGCGTTCACTGGGTTAACTGCAGGAACCTATACCTTGTACGCAAAAGATGCGAACGGTTGTGTAGGTTCAGTTTCTGCCACCATTACGGAACCGTCTGCCATTTCGTTAAATGCAGTTCCTACTGCTATTTCATGTTTTGGAGAGACGAACGGCAGCGTGATAGCAACAGCAACAGGTGGTACCGGAGCGCTTACCTATAACATCAATGGAGGAGCCTATGGCAATGCGAGTACCTTTAATAATCTGGGTGCGGGAACCTATACGGTTGGTGTTCAAGATGCCAATGGCTGTGTTCAAACATTCCAAACGACGGTGGTGGAGCCAACTCAAATTATAGCCTCGGCAGTGTCTACCCCATCAACGGGCGCGAACGGAACCGTAACAGCAAGTGCAACAGGTGGAAACATGCCGTATACCTACAGCATCAATGGGATTAACTTTTATTCAGGGGTGTTATTTAGCAATTTAGCGCCTGGAACTTATACGGTATCTGTAAAAGATGTCAATGGGTGCATTGGAACCGTGCAAGTGACTGTGGAAGAAACTCAAGGATTAGAAGATGAAGATGGATTTGAAGTTAGTTTACTGTACCCAAATCCAAATCAAGGGGTGTTTGAATTAGAAATTCAAGGAGTTATTGGAGATGTAGTAGATTGTAAATTATTCACAACGGATGGCAAATTAGTATCAAGCTTCCAGTTGGGTGCTGTAAATGGGGTGGCTAAAAACACCATTGAAATGTCACACAAATTAGCTGCAGGAAGCTACTTTATTGGTGTATACAACCAACAACGTGCAGAAATCATTCGCTTCGTACGCGAATAATCCAAGCCAAAACGATGGGTTATAAACCGCTTATTTGAGCTCAAATAAGTACCTTTGACGTGCATGCAGAACGACCGTAAATTAATCATAGCTATCGATGGCTATGCTTCGAGTGGAAAAAGCACCTTGGCCAAAGCCTTAGCCGATGTACTTGGCTACGTATTTATTGACACGGGAGCCATGTATCGAGGTGTCGCCTATTTTTCATATATCAATGGATTATATAGTAATGATTCGATTCATGAAGAAGCACTCATTAACCGATTAGACGAGGTCCATTTAGTATTTGGTGATCCAATAGAAGGAAACGACCGTCCCTTGTTGTTAAATGGTAAAAATATCAATGACCCCATTCGAAGCAGCGAGATTTCAGCGCTTGTTTCGCTCGTTGCCGTAATCCCAGAGGTCCGTACTAAACTGGTGGATTTACAACGCCAAATGGGAACGAACGGAGGGATTGTAATGGATGGTAGAGACATTGGTACGGTGGTATTTCCGCAGGCCGATTTAAAAATATTCGTTACTGCCAATCTTGATATTCGAGCCCATCGAAGGTTTATTGAAATGCGAAAGCATATGCCAGACATTACCTTGGAAGCGGTTAAAGCCAACCTTTCCTCAAGGGATGAGATCGACACAAAACGTGCTATTGGTCCTTTAAAGCAGGCGGAAGATGCCGTTCTTTTTGATACGGGTCTACTCACGCGAGAAACCCAACTTGAAAAAGCACTAAGCTTAGTGCATGAATTGTTAGCAAAATGAAAGCACTCCTCGCCATCCTTACTCTTAG
>CANHSL010000161.1 GCA_947463385.1 Flavobacteriales bacterium | reverse complement strand
TCTGCAATATCCATCATGGTCGCATTGATTTTACCCCGTGAAACAGAGAAAATCGCTTCACCTTCTTTCCCGTATTGCTGATAGGTCAAGTTTCCTTCCAAATCATGCATCATTCGTCCGTACATTGGGATGGCAATTTTTCGAATTTCATCGCCAACTCCAACCTTGTCCAGTGCAGTCCAACCACGCACTGAAAGCGCTAAATTGATGGATTTACCCGCGGAGATTTCTGCTTGACGAATGTCTGAGCGACGTTCGAAGATCGTGACTTTATAACCCGCTTTTGATAAATATACGGCCCAAAGCGATCCCACAAGACCTGCTCCGATGATTGTTGCTGTTTTCTGTTGCTCCATGTGTGTTTAATTACGGGTAGAACAAAAGTAATTAGTTTTTGCTCGTTCAATTCGGGATTTATTTCATCTTTTCCACACTGCGTCGTGTCCTATTTAGGTGCTTTAATCCACTTTCCTTACTTTTGAATCAAATTCTTGGCATGTCAGTACACAAAGAAGTTAAAAAGGTAACCACGCATACCTTGCAAGAAATGAAGAACAGCGGTCGAAAAATCTCCATGTTAACAGGATACGATTTTTCCATGGCTCGCATCATTGATGAAGCAGGAATCGATGTGATTTTAGTTGGGGATTCAGCCTCCAATGTGATGGCAGGACATGAAACTACCTTGCCAATTACCCTAGATCAAATGATTTATCACGGGGCTTCAGTAGTTCGTGCGGTACAACGCGCCCTCATTGTGGTAGACCTTCCGTTTGGTAGTTACCAAGGGAATTCAAAGGAAGCCTTGAATAGTGCCATCCGAATCATGAAAGAAACGGGTGCACACGCCGTAAAAATGGAAGGCGGAAGTGAAATTATAGAATCCATTCAACGCATTTTAACGGCAGGTATTCCTGTTATGGGACACCTTGGATTAACTCCTCAGTCGATTTATAAATTTGGAACCTATGTAGTACGTGCCAAGGAAGAAGAAGAGGCGAATCGCCTAATTGAAGATGCAAAAGCATTGGAGCAAGCCGGCTGTTTTGCAATCGTTCTTGAGAAAATCCCCGCTGCACTGGCCACTCAAGTTGCGAAAACTGTTCAGATTCCTGTGATTGGAATCGGTGCGGGAAATGGGGTAGACGGACAAGTGCTCGTGGTTCATGACATGCTGGGCATCAACAACGAGTTTAATCCACGGTTTTTGAGAAAATATCGAAACTTGCATAACGAAATGCTTGGCGCCTTCACTGAATATATTCGAGATGTACAATCGGGTGATTTTCCGAATGAGAAAGAACAGTATTAAGTTCCTATTTCTTAGTTTTTTCTTCCTTTTTCTTGGATGCAATACCCCGGAAAAGAAAGGAACTAACGCAACGAAGGGGAAATCCAGGTACAGTCAATGGCTCTCGTATGCCAAAACGGAGGATGGCATCAAACTCTTTATTAAAGATCCGGATAACACCTCACCCACACGAATCCTTTTGTGTACCGCACATCCTGAACGCGTGTCATCCTCATCACGTGCCCTGGACGTATTGGATGTTAGCAACATTAAGGTAGCCACCAATGCAGCAACCCATGTGGGAATGCTTGTGGCACTTTATGCAAGAAATAATATTGGTGCGGTGTCCATGGGTAAATACCTACACGACCCTACCTTAAAAAAACGATTTGATAAAGGCCGCTTGTTAGAGCTTGGGGGCACCTCCATTCCATTTGAATCGCTGTCAAAACAACACATTAACCTTTGGGTTTCTGCAGGCATGGAGCCCTTGGATAAGGCCAACGAAGAACGATTCAAGGCCTTAGGCATCCAATGGATTCCCAACTACGATTGGCGTGAAGAACACCCTTTGGGAAAAGCAGAATGGATCTTGTTTTTTGGAGCGATAACCAATCATTTTGATGAGGCTTTAGCACAATTCGATGCCATTTGTAAACGCTACCATGCCTATGATGCCTTACCCAAAGGCAACCAATGCAAGAAAATCTTGGTGGGGAATTTTGCTGGAGATTTTTGGTATACGCCCTTGCAACAGAGTTTTCAGGCGCGCTTCTTTTCCCAAGTTGATTTTTGCACCTTCTCGATGAACTACAAAGGGACCGGAAGCATGGCCGTGGGGGCTGAGCGCATTTATCAAGAGGCGGAGGCGTGTGAACTTTGGTTAAATCCAGGATTCCCGACCAAGCAAGCCATCCTGAACGCATTTCCTAAAGCGAATCAACTCCGCCCTTTTAATCAGGGTTCAATTTTTTGCTACTCACACGACTTGAATAAATTTTGGGAACAAAGTGCCCTAAAACCAGAAATTGTACTGCGTGATTTAATTCGAATCAAACAAGGGAATACCGCCAAAAGTAAGTTGTATTTTTACCGGGAAGTAAAATGAACCGAACTAAATCCCACCTGATCCTGCTGCTCACCGCCGGAATATTGCTCCTCGTGGTATTCTTGCTGTATTTGAAAATGGGGTATTTCAACACCACGTGGGAACACGTTTTTCAGGCCCTAACCAATCCAAGCGATGAAGTTTCTTCTACCGTGGTTTGGTCGTTTCGATTGCCTAGAATTCTCATGGCCTTCATCGCTGGTGCAGCGCTCTCCGTGGCGGGAATGTTAATGCAAAATTTATTTCAAAACACCTTGGCTGGACCCGATGTGTTGGGAATCACCTCCGGCTCTTCCTTGTTGGTTGCCCTGTGGATGATGACCGGTATTACAGCCTTGGGATCCACTACGGATTTGATTTTTCTGGGGATTTTGGGTGCGATGGGAATGGGCGCAATCATGTTGCTCTTTGCCCTAAAATTACGTTCGGCGGTTCATTTATTGCTCATCGGATTAATGCTCAGTAGCTTTATTGGTGCCATCATTGCAATTATTCAGGCGTCTTCGGGTACTCAAGATTTACAGCAATATGTATTTTGGAATTTTGGTAGTTTGCAACGCGTAACCATTCAACAAATCCCATGGATTGCCATAATTACAAGCCTTGGAGTTATACTTTCGCTTTTTCAAGTGCGTGCACTCAATGCCATGGTGTTGGGAGAAGACATCGCCAAATCCCTCGGTGTTTCTATTCGTCAGGTACGCATCATGAGCATCTTAATTGCGGGGATACTTACTGGTACCATTACAGCCTTTGCTGGACCGATTGCTTTCGTGGGTCTGGCTATTCCGAACGTGACCAAACTGCTTATGAAAACCCAAAATCATCGCGTGTTGTTGTGGTCCAATATCCTGTTCGGAGCCTTATTTTTAGGGGTGTGTGATTTTGCGATTAAGCTACTTGAATCCTACATAGCGATTCCTTTGAATGCCTTGACTGCCCTCCTGGG
>CANHSL010000160.1 GCA_947463385.1 Flavobacteriales bacterium | reverse complement strand
GTTATAAATAAGTTAGGATGATTTTTTGCTGAAATTGAATTGAATGTTCGAGGGGTATATGTGTTTGATAAACAGTTAATTAGTAATTGTAATGACGCGTTGATGCGGATGGATTATTCCTTAACTTAAAGTTATTAATCAAAATGCGTATGTTTTTAGCAAATACAGATGGGTTATGGTCCTTTATTATGATTTTTACTGGGTTAATTGTGATTTTTGGAATTGCATTTGTGGTAAGTAAAAAATCTAAATAAGGTCTAAAACCGTATGATTTCCATCAATTTTGAGCGGTGATCCAAACTAATAACGGAACTTAAGGTTTGGGTTTCTGCTTGGTAAATAATTTGTGTTTCATTCCTTAGTTCGCCATTGGTATAAAACCTTATCGCTTCAACTTCTTGATTTGATAGATAGGAGATCACTATTTCTTCTAATGTTGCGCCAGCCATTGTTTTTTTATGGGTAAGATTTGAATTCGCATCATACGTATACCATGTGGTGATGGTGTCTCGGCTCAGATAATCTATGGATTCTTCACGGCTTACCTTGTTTAATTCATCATAAGTTCTTCGAATGTTTTTGTACGGATTCCCTCCCTGATACGAAATGGTAGTCAAGTTGTCAGTTCCAATGACTTGATCGACGTACACAAGTGAATTAGTTTGAATCTCTTCTCCAGTTGAAAGGAGTCCCATGCGTTCTTCGGTGTTGCTGAGCCTATCGTTGGAATAGGTAAAGAATTGAATGGAGTAATCCTTTTTCCTAAGGGCCTTTATTTCGGTTAATCGAGCATTCGAATATTGAAAATGGTAGCTTATGGAATCACTAAATGCAAGATGCGGCCGGTACGATAGCATGGAAGTTGTTTGTCCCAAAGAATCAAATTGATACCTAACAAAACCTTTTGTTTTTAGGATCATTTCTCCCGGCAGTTTGGTATAGATGGTACCGTATAATTCGTTTAAATGCGCCTGTTTAATATATTGGGAATTCAAAAAGGGCAGTTTACTAAACGCGTGAATAGGCTCCGTAATCAACTGGCTGAATAACCCAGAGGTGCTTACTAAATAAAAAACAATCGCTATGCTAATGCGCCTAACAAGGAAGACCAACTGCAATGCGTGTTTAAAAAAGCGGGTAATGATTCAATAGCGATTCGTTCCTGAGTCATGGTATCTCGATTACGTATAGTTACCGTATTTGACTCCAATGTTTCGTGATCTACAGTAATCGCAAACGGTGTGCCTATCGCATCTTGGCGGCGGTAGCGCTTTCCAATAGAATCTTTTTCGTCGTATTGAATGGTGTAGTCCAAATGTAACATCCGCATGATTTCTTGTGCTTTTTCCGGTAAACCATCTTTTTTGATCAGCGGTAAAACAGCAATTTTGTAAGGGGCAAGCGCCGCTGGAATTTTTAACACGGTGCGTTCACTGCCATCTTCAAGTTTTTCCTCCGTGTACGAAGCACTCAACACAGAAAGGAACATTCGGTCTAACCCAACGGATGTTTCAATGACAAATGGCACATAACTTTCATTGGTAGAAGGATCGAAATATTGTAGTTTTTTTCCGGAATGCAGTTCATGTTGTTTAAGATCGAAATCCGTTCGTGAGTGAATTCCTTCCAGTTCCTTAAATCCCATTGGGAAATTAAATTCGATGTCGCATGCGGCATTGGCATAGTGGGCTAATTTAATGTGGTCATGGAAACGGTAGTTTTTTTCTCCCAGCCCCAGGTTGAGATGCCATTTTTTTCTTGCTTCTTTCCAGTGCTCATACCAGGTTAATTCCTCCCCGGGTTTAACAAAGAATTGCATTTCCATTTGTTCGAATTCACGCATCCTAAAGATGAATTGGCGCGCCACGATTTCATTTCTAAATGCCTTTCCAATTTGTGCAATCCCAAAGGGGATTTTCATTCTTCCCGATTTTTGAACATTCAAAAAGTTTACAAAGATCCCTTGCGCTGTTTCTGGACGGAGATAAATGGTAGAGGATTCTCCCGCAACAGAGCCGAGGGATGTAGAGAACATTAAATTGAATTGACGAACTTCTGTCCAGTTTTTAGATCCAGAAATCGGACAAACGATTTCAAGGTCAATGATGAGTTGGCGTAAGTCCTCTAAGTTGCTTTCATTAAGCGCGGTTTTCATGCGCTCTTGCACTTGGGTTTGTTTTTCCTTAATACGCAGCACGTTGGGGTTCGTGGCAATGAATTGCGTTTTATCGAAACTGTCTCCAAAACGTTTCTCCCCTTTTTCTACTTCTTTTTGAATTTTCTGGGTTTGCTTTTCAAGGTATTCTTCAAGCAGCACATCTGCACGGTAGCGTTTTTTTGAATCCTTATTATCAATTAACGGATCATTAAATGCATCGACATGTCCGGATGCTTTCCATGTGGTTGGATGCATAAAGATGGCGGAATCAATACCAACGATGTTGCTATTTAATTGCGTCATTGCTTTCCACCAATACGTTTTGATGTTATTTTTCAATTCAGCACCAAGTTGCCCGTAATCATACGTAGCAGCTAAGCCGTCATATATTTCCGAAGAGGGGAAAACATACCCATACTCTTTACAATGCGAAATGATTTCTTTCAGTAAATCCTTTTGTTCCATAATGCAAAGATAAGTTCATTATATGCAGTGGATATTAATCGGGTTTAACTTTATTTACATACAATTGTCAAGTAAGGGGAATTAATTAGTTTTGAACATGAAATTTTATCTAGATAAAGACTGGTTTATCGATACCACAGCATTTATTGATCTTTCTATTGGTGTTTCCACGCATGGGGTACGCGCATGGTATTTGAATAGTCCACGCATTTCGCCCGTAATGGAAAATGGATTTGTTGGCAGTGTGGAACTGGGAGGCGCTGTGAATTTCAGGGATATTTATTTTAATCCGCATGGTCATGGGACGCATACTGAATCACATGGACATATTTCCAAGGAGGTTTTCCCGGTATCGTCGTGTTTTAATCAGTTTTTTTTTGAAGCCAAGGTAATTACGATAAGCCCAGAAGTAATAGGGGAAGATCGGGTAATCACCGCGGAGCAATTGCGCAATATTAGTCCGTGTGACGCCTTGGTAATTCGTACAGAGCCCAATAACCTTATAAAATGCACAACGAATTATTCCGATACCAATCCAACCTATATGGATGTTGCTTGTGTACAGAAATTAAACGAATGCGGCATTAAACACCTCTTAGTGGATATACCTTCAGTAGATAAGGAAATTGATGGTGGAATCTTGGCGTTTCATCACGCCTTTTGGAATGTTCCCCAAAATCCGGTGCGTGATCGTACGATTACCGAATTAATTTATGTTCCAGCAGCGGTAACGGATGGCGCATACATTTTGGAGTTACAAGTATCGAATTTTAACAACGATGCGGCGCCCAGCAGACCCTTGTTATATAAAAAAAGAAAGGAAGCCTGAGCTTCCCTTCTATCGTAGTAGGCATAATGCCTGAGTGGTC
>CANHSL010000159.1 GCA_947463385.1 Flavobacteriales bacterium | reverse complement strand
GCCCGACGAATCCAAAAGGAATCATGGGATTCCCATCGATTGAGTGTCTCTTTCATTTGTTCCGGAAACACACGTGCAAATTTACCCACCACATTTGGCGCGATGCCATCCACGGTATCCCACCACGATTTGGTGGTGATTAACCACTCGAATAATTCAATGTCTGATGCTATAAATTCTTTTGGATTCCATTTCATCATCCATTCTAAGGCTACGAGTTGATATTCCCGATGTTCTTCTTCCCATAATTTGACTACCAATGATCGTTTTTGGTTTGGGTTTAAAGAATTCAACCCTTGCATCTTGAGTTCATTTAAAATCCCACGTCGTTCTTGGCTCATGATTCCCAGAAATGAAAACTTATTTCTCATGTAGGCTTCCATTTTTGAAGCACGCAGGGGGTTTACACGAGTGCGTAATTCCTTATGTAAAATATCGTAAAAAAAATCTTCCTGCATTAAATAATTATTAGGTAGCATCCAAAATTAACCATTATAAAAGATTGTGTATACCTTTGACGAAAGCAAATTTTATGAGCATTTTTCTAAGACAGAACATTTTAATATTGTTTTTTCTTAGCAATGTTTGTGTTACATCTCAAACCCTTGTTATTAATGAAATTTCCCAAGGCCCCTCGGGTTCAAAGGAATACGTGGAGTTCTTGGTTATACCAACAGTGCCATATAACCCCTGTCAACAGAATGCGAACTGCCTTGACCTCCGTGGATGGATTTTCGATGACAACAATACTTATTTCACCCCTGGATCAACCTCTGGAGTAGGTTTAGCTCAAGGCTCCTTACGATTTTCCAACTCTGCTTTTTGGTCGTGCATACCGGTTGGGACACTCATTGTTGTCTTCAACGATATGGATATAAATGCTTCAATTCCAGCGAATGACTTTAGTATGAACGATGGTAATTGTCGGTTAATAATTCCGGCATCTTCGGGCTTAATAGAAGGTAACGCAAATAATCCATCGGCTGCCGCACCTTTAACGTATCCTATTGTTGGGTGGACAGCAGGAGGCCTTTGGAGTTATACTGGAATGGCTAATACTGGCGACTCTTACCAAGTTTATGCACCGGTTAACACCAGTATTCCTGCACATGCGATTAGTTGGGGAAATAACTCATCAAACAATATTATATATTTTGCTGGACCATCTACAGCTTTGGTCTTTTATTTTAATAGTTTCAGTAACAACCCCTACGCACAAAACAATTGGTCAAGCGCGTCTTCGCCCCTTTTTGAAACACCAGGATCAGGGAATAATGCCGCAAATAGTGCATACATTCAATCTTTAACCAATAATTGTACCCCCATCATTCCTTTGACGGCCAATCCTACGGCTCAAAATACAATGTGCATATGCAATGGAAGTGTAACCGCCTCCCCGAGTGGTGGGAATGGCGTGTATTCTTATGTATGGACTAACGCCCAGGGGCAACCCGTTGGTAATTCGGCAACTGTTTCTAATCTATGTGCAGGTTGGTATTACGTTCAAGTAGGCTCTGGAGGATGTATTAACAATGATAGCATTCAAGTTATCAACGCTGGGGCACTTATCAATCCAACGTTTTCAAACTTCGGCCCATATTGCCAGGGTGCAATTCCTGCAGTTTTGCCCAACACATCCAATAATGGCATCACAGGGACTTGGTCACCTCCTAGCATTAGCACGGTTAACAGCGGCAGTGCGGTATACACCTTTACCCCAGACGCAGGACAATGCGCTAACGCCACCACGCAAACCGTAGTGGTTAACGGGAACATAATGCCAACTTTTAATGCTTATGGTCCATATTGCCCTTCAGCACAACTCCCTACACTTCCAAATACTTCGCTCAACGGGATTAGTGGTTCGTGGAACCCCGGAATTATCAATTCAACCTTAGGGTCAACTACCTACACATTTACACCCGCAGCAGGACAATGTGGCAGCACAGAAAGCCTCACAATAACCATTATAAGCAGTGTAACGCCAACCTTTTTGAATCTAGGACCTTATTGCCAAAACACGCTTGTGGCTCCACTACCGAGCACATCCAATAACGGGATTAGTGGGAGTTGGAATCCCCCTTCTGTTAATGCGAACATTCAGGGTTCAGGTACATATATTTTCACTCCTGACGCGGGTCAATGCGGCGACACGATTGTGCAGCAAATTCAAATAAGCGCGCAGTTATCTCCAACATTTACGAATTTTGGTCCTTATTGCTTAGGTGATTTTGCCGCACTTTCTAATACCAGTACCAATGGGATTTCGGGAACATGGAATCCTTCAAATATTAATACCTCCCAAGCAGGAACAAGCACCTATACCTTTACCCCCACCCCCGGAAATTGTGCCATAGACACGGTGATATCAGTGTTAGTAGCTAACCCACTTATCAATGCGGGAAATGATACCACGATTTGTGCAGGAAATTATATTACATTGGAGGGGAGTGGTGGAAACAACTATCTATGGAATAATGGGATACTGGATGGGATTCCATTTACACCAAATACCACCTCAACATATACAGTATGCGGTACAGTTGGCTCTTGCATCGGATGTGACACCGTTCTAGTGACCGTAAATCCAAGTCCTAGCGCTTCTTTTATATCAGATATAAGTGGCTACGATGTTCAATTTTTATACATGGGAACCCCTGTACAATCCTTTAATTGGGATTTTGGTGATGGTGATAATTCCTCGTTGATGGATCCTAATCATACCTACACTAGCCCGGGCATCTATGGGGTATTACTGATAGTAAATGATAACGGATGTACAAGCACTTATTTCGCAGAAATCGAGCTCTTTGCACCAGGAACCGATGTACATCTGATTAATATAATTACGCCAAATGGGGATGGGGTGAATGATGTGTTCGACTTAAACCTGAATGGATATAAAAAAGTGACTATACAAATAGTTAACCGTTGGGGAAATCTTATGGCAGAATTGACTGGTTCTCAACTCACTTGGGATGGGAAAACGAATGGACATATGGCCCTAGAAGGCGTGTATTTTTACAAATACGAAACGCTGGGTTATGACGGCAAGACATCCACAGGTCATGGATTCTTTCATTTAAAATAAAAAAAGGCAAATCATAAGCCGGGTTCTGTTCGTTTTGTCACACGTGACGCAACTGCCTATCATTTATCTAGCACTGACGTCGCCATCAGCGTCTATCGACCTACCCTCCGGAATCGAGCGAGCAACTCTTAATGTACAAGACATACTCCGGTATACATGGTCTTTCAGCGCGTAAGGTTTACCCTGCCAACAACATCACTGTTGCTGCGGTGAGCTCTTACCTCCCCTTTTCACCTTTTCCCTGGCGATGCCAAGGTAGTTTGTTTTCTGCGGCACTTTCTGTATTCATCAAGATGAACCCTTCCCGTTAGGAAGTACACTGCTCTGTGCTGCCCGGACTTTCCTCCCTCCCGTAAACGGGACAGCGATAGGCCGATTTGCCGAGTCAAAGGTACAATTAGAATTTAACTAACGGAAAT
>CANHSL010000158.1 GCA_947463385.1 Flavobacteriales bacterium | reverse complement strand
GTGGGACAACGGCGCTCTTGGACGCAATAGGTAAATCCGTTTATGACATCAAAACACGTTTCGGGCATCAAATTGCGAATGAAGAAACTTCTGTAGTAATTATTGTCATGACCGATGGGTATGAAAATGCTTCTCGAATGTATACCTATGACGATATCCAGCGCATGGTTAAGGAATTAGAAGCCACAGAAAAATGGAGTTTCACCTTTATGGGGGCGGATTTAGACGCGATTGGCGCTTCTCGTTCCATGGGCATTAATCCCGACAATACCCTTTCATTCGATAAAGGAGATTATTCGCGGGTAACAAAGCAATATTTTGAAGAAGCCGCTGAGTCATATGCAAGTGCAAAAGAACGAAATATCAAATCAAATAACTTTTTAAGTATCTTTAGAGACAAAGATATTCGTAAAAAGAAATGAGAGTACACTTAATCCGATCCGCGGATTTTTCCGCACAAACGTATCAGTCCGTATTACAAATAGTTCGTCTGAATCAGGGGCCGGTTGAATTTCTGGCTTCTGAATCGGATGCTCATATTTCAAATGCGATTGAAGTGGAAATTGAAACGAAAGAATCGTTCGAGAAAGCAAAGGAATCAAGGGCCTTGAACTCCATTTCGAAGGCTGATTTGTCGAATGCAAGTCAATATGAACCTGAATTGTCAATCTTTAGTGATATGAAGTCTGAACGGCCTAGTATTTCCTTCCCTCATAAAACAAGCAAAGCCAAATGGCAGCATTTTTTTGATGCATGCATGCATTACAGGTTAGCACACAAACTTCCAGATTCCGATTTAGTGATTTTACTAACGGATACCTCGAATGATGCGAACTGGTTTGGTGGTGCCGACAAAAACATGAAAAACGCCTTTATTCATACGGCAGATTGGCATCACTATTTTGACGGATTGAATGAGCGTTTTCCTATTGCTTATGAAGTCATCGCCTGGACCATTCGCATGTTAATCGTGAAAGACCATAGTCAAATGTCGAAGTATTGGCATAACGAGCCACGCGGTTGTCTTTCCGATTTTTGTCAGGACAAACGTCAGATTGTACTCAAAATGCGTACGGCAGATATATGTTTGGATTGCATGGATCTATTGAAATCGAGCGAGGTAGATATTCGAATTTTTGCGCAATTAATCGAGACCTTAGAAGGAATTAGAACGTATTTTCTATCCATTGAGCGTTCTTTGTTTTTAAATCGGCCAAGTAACATATTGGTTACGGGGTATTTGCACCGCATATTTTTTCCTGCATACGGGAATTTGGAGTTAAACCTTAATCCAAAGCAACGCGCGATTTATTGTTTTTTCTTGAGGCATCCGGAGGGCGTACGTTTGGTCGAGTTGGTTGACCATCGAAGTGAAATTGGGGCGTTGTATCATCGCTTTTCTAATTTTGGATCGGTTGAAGAAATAGAGGAATCACTTAATTTGTTACTGGACCCTCTAGAAAACAACCTGAATGAGACTTTATCTCGAATTCGTAGCGTGATTAAACGAACCCTAGGTCCAAGAATTTCACCTAATTATCAAATCATTGGAAGTAGGGGAGAACCGTATCGAATAAATCTTGACGCAGAATTAATACAATTTGAAAGTCAGCTTTAATGTTTTTTTGTAGTTTTGGAAAAACAAGCTATGAAAAAGTTACTATTTATAAGCCTATTGTGTTTCAGTTTACCTGTGTTTTATGCGCAAAACGCGGTTGATTTGTCGAGTAAGGAGTCCATTGAAAATTGGTTAACTACCCATCGATTTAAGGCTTCCGTAGAAGGCGATTTTGATATGTATTTAGAAATTGAGCACTTAAATATCGGGGATGCACTTGTCTTATCGAATGATCATGGGAAACGTAAAATTTTTAATCAATTAAGCTATCAGCTCAATCAAACAGCCCCTTCGGTGCTTGGAATTGGTTTGGAAGAAAGTTCCTTAGAGGTGTTTATTACTCCCGAAGGAAATTTGATGACTTCAGGAATGACCTTTATTCCAGAAAAGGAATAGTGCAGCTATGAAATTTCTTGTCTTAGGAGCCTTAGTGCTGTTTGCTTTTACAGGCGTTGGGCAGTACAACCTTCAGCTAAATCAAGTGGTATTGGTTAGTAATACGATACAAACGGTACCGGCAGGAAAAGTGTGGAAGGTGGAATCCTACATGCAGGCGGGGATTGCTGCACCGGATATGATTGAAGTTGGCGGTTCTTGTGCGTATTCCGACCGCCACCACCCCATGATTGTTAATGGTCAAACGTTTTTCTTAATAAACGGTTCTCCAGGTCATGGGAGTTCAGGTACGTTTCTAGCGGTAAGTAATATTTTACCCATGTGGCTCCCAGCCGGATCAACCTTGCGAACTGCTTGTGCGAAGGATGTGTTAAGTGTCATTGAATTTAATTTAGTGCCTTAGCGAAGATGATTTTTTTGGACAAGATTTCCGAGTGGTTATTTGATTCATTTCAGGGAAAAATCAGGGAAGAGTTTACGATTGAAGCAAAAGAACTTCGACAAATCAACCAATTACAAGCGCTCACCGTAGGGTTTTCGGCATTTTTTGGTGCCTTGTTTATCTTACTATACTACCTGCCGGTCCATCTGTTTGAAGATTTCTTCAATTCGTTTGTGATCAAAGTATCGTTCCTTGGATTTGAATTCTCATTTTTTTGGTTGAAGCAATTGGATAGTTTTCTGTTAACATTTTTGGAGCTTTATGTGCTCGGATTATTAAGTGTTTTCGCTATTCAGCGCATGGGGTTTATCTTGGATTTTCCTTCCAAAGAAATCCATGGTTTTGAGTTACATCGTCAGAATTTGAAGCTCATCAGTTTACAAAAAAAGCAGAAACAGGAATTAGAATTAGGCTTAAATCCGTATTACGGCATGTCTAAATTTTACTTGTTCATCATGCTGGCTTTTGCGCGATTGAAAGCCGCCTTGAGTAATTTTATTTTGAAGTTTATTTTGCAACGGTTTGGGAGTAGGTATCTATTGAAAATATTCATTGACCTCGCGGCTATGCCGATTTATGCATTTTGGAACGCATGGGCTACCCATCGTCTTTTTATGCGTGCTAAGTATTATATCTTTTCAGTTCAATTAACCGAGGCGATAAGCACTAAAATTTCAGAAAACAAAGGGGATGCTTTAATGAAGTCAGAGCTGGAGCGACTCTTGTCTTTTATCGTCATGCTAAAAAGGGATTTCTCAGAAATAAATCACTATTTCTCTTCCCGAATGCTTGAGGCCATTGGTGCAGAAATCACAACGGCAGAACCTCATTTTGAATTGAAAAAGCATGCCGAAAATACGGAGTTGAATCAGCTTATATTACTATTTGCTACTGGGATCATTTTAGATGGGACCATTAGTGCAAGGGAGCGTAAGTATATAAAATCCGTGGTTCGCCAATTGGAAAATCCACCGCTTATTTTATTGGAAATAGAAGCGTATTTAATCGCTTATCGAAAAGGAAGGGCAGTTGCCTTTTTAACGGAAAAAGGGTTTTTGTGACTTTTCGCCCTGATTCTATAAAAGGGCCACGTTGTTTTTTTGGGCGAAAGGTC
>CANHSL010000157.1 GCA_947463385.1 Flavobacteriales bacterium | reverse complement strand
TATAAACAAAAAGGCATGTAAAATCAGCGAGACCGACATTAAAAACTTGCTGCAGGTCAAGCCAACTAAGAAGCTAAGACTTAAATAGAAGTAAATTGAATCTAAGTGTTTCTTTAAAAACCGCAATGCCCTGTTTATTTGATATGTAAGGTTGATTTATAAAGCGCCTCATTGGTTAGAATCTCAACACTTCTCGTTACGACTTCATCTGATTTAAAGGCATAAATATTTTGCCCTTTTTGAAAATAGTAACGTCCAATGATCTCATGTTCTAATAAACCCTTGATTTCTGTTTTATTCAAGTCAAAGTACGTGCTTGTGGCATTAATTAATTTGTCGTTTAATGCACTGAACTCTGAGGAGACTGGTTGGAATTGTTGTTTTTTTTCTAATTCCACTTTAATTCGCTCGAGCGCTCTTAATTCTGGGGATGTATAAACAAATCCTTTGTTTTTTAGGTAGCCTCGAAATTCCTCTATTTCGTCAGTTGACATTTCAAACGTTTCAGCAGAAGTAATCGATGGATGTGTATTGCGAAATGTTGTGGCATAATGAAAGATGTGATGTTTATTAATCAGGGTGCGGGTGTAATCACTGTACACAGAGTCTTCGATTTTAATATCCGGTTCTATCCCTCTTCCATCTATAACTTGTCGGCCATTTTTGGTGGTGAACTTTTGTAAGAGGCTATCTGCAATTTCAGTAGGTTTTCCACCATTCGCATCATCGTAATATTCTAATCGTTGCACACAACGGCCTGAAGGTGTGTAATACTTTGCAATGGTTAGTTTCATTTTAGAGCCGTATTTAAGGTCGAAGGTGCGTTGAACCAATCCCTTCCCGTAGCTGGTGTTTCCAACCACAACGGCACGATCCAAATCTTGCAATGCACCTGCTACAATTTCACTTGCGGAGGCGCTCCCTTCGTCAATCAATATAACCAATGGCAATTTTTCTGCAATCGGAGCCTCTAAGGTTTTATACACCATGTTTTCTTGTTTTGAACGCCCTTTGGTGGTAACCACTACTTGACCTTTTGGAACAAAAAACCCGACAATCTTAACTGCTTCCATCAAGAGACCACCGCCATTTCCTCTTAAGTCAAGAATCATGTTTGTCATGCCTTTCGATTGAAGTTCTTGGATATTCTTTTTAACCTCTTCTCCAGCAGTTTGTGTAAAACTGCTCAAGGACACATACCCTGTTTTTTCGGAAAGCATGCCAGCATACGGTATATCTGGGATTTTTATTTCATCGCGCATGACGTCTACCACAATTGCTTTTCCGTTACGCTCAACCTCTAGGCTTACCTGCGTACCTTTCGGGCCTTTTAGCGCATTAGAGGCTTCTTCGACGGTTTTTCCCGTAAACGATTTTTTATCGATTCGTAAAATTTTATCTCCAGCTTGCAATCCCGCTTTTTGTGCCGGATTCCCTTCATATGGGTCTGTAATGTAAATCTCATTATCCATGGTTCCAATTAAGGCCCCGATGCCTCCATATTGACCAGTGGTCATCAACCGATAGTCTTCAATATTGGCCTCGTGATAATATACTGTATATGGATCTAATTCTTTGAGCATGGCATCGATTGCCGTTTTTGATAATTTCCCGTGTGCTACTTCATCTACAAAATACATATCAAGATGCTCATAGATTTGGTCCATTAATTCCAAACTTTTAAGCTCTTCAAAGGATTCGGATTGCCCATAAGTTCCGATGCAAAACAAAAACGATATGAAAAAAAGGCAATGATTTAGGAAAGTTCGCATATACGGGATATTAATTTTTTAATTTTTTGTTCGATGAGGTCATCCGCAGGGATTTCCTCCCAAAGATAAACGATACTGAATAGAATTTTAAGATTTTCACGCGCTGCGTGTGCTAACAACGGCGCTTTTTCTCTACGAAGGCTTTCACGGATTAAACGCTTAATTCGATTTCGATCGTGCGCCTTTTTAAATCTCTTTTTAGGCACCGTGATCAATACGGCAAAACTTGGCTTATCGGAAGGCTCTAAAGAAATGTGCGACAAAAAAGGAAATACATGCACTTTTTCTTTCATGGTAAATACATGGTCAATTTCCTTTTTCAAAAAAATTCGATGCTCCTTACCAAAGGTTTCGTCCATAACGCAAAGGTAGGTAAAACCTAGGTTGATTTTACTTCGGCCTCAGCGGTCCCGTCGCTCAGTTCGATTTGTATCATTGATCCCGGGTGTAATTCGGTTTTACTCAGCAAGGCCTTTCCCTTACTTCGAGCAATCGCGAATCCTCTCGCTAAAACAGCCGCAGGACTCATTAATTGAACTTGCTTCTCCAGCGATTCAATCAAGGTCGCATTTTTATCTACCATCCGGTTCATGGTAAAGCTAAGTTGCTGCTCAAGCAGTGTTCTTCGGTGGTGTTCAATTTGATGTGATTTTTTTACAAGCGTTTGTATGGCAATTGGACTGGATGAAATGTACTGTTTATGAAAAGATAATACGTACTGAACTTCTTGAATACAGAGCTGCTCCGCAGTACTCAACTGATTATTGATGCGCTCAAAACGCCACTTGGTTACCCCGTTAATTTTAGAAACGGTTTGGTGAAACGTGTTTTTTGTATCGGTAAGAAGTCGGTTTTGGGCTTGTTTTAGATTGGCACATATGACATCAAGTTCTAGCAGTTTAAGCTCAAATTCTTGTAATAGGTCAGCGGCCAATACGGACGGGGTTATGGCATGTGAATACGCCACCATTTCTGCCACGGTTAGGTTGGTTGAATGACCAATACCACACAAAACAGGCAGGGGGAATTCTGCGATTCGTTTACAAAGCTTGAAATCATCGTAGCATGACATCCCCACTTCCGCACCACCACCTCTAACAATGACCACTGCATCAAAATATTGTCGAACCCGTTCGATTTTATTAAAAGCCTGTAAAATGGATTCAACGGCTTGATCTCCTTGAACGGTCGCGTTGAAAAGAAAGGTGGAGATTCCAAATTTTGATTGAGACGCTGACAATACCTGCATAAAATCTGAAAGCCCTTTACTCGACTCAGCAGAAATTACGGCAATTCGTTTGGGTAATGATAAACGAAGCGATTGATTCTTCTGGAGTATGCCAAGTTTGTTCAAAGCGTCTATTGTTTCGAGTTTTAACTTGTGTAGCGCGCCAAGGGAGTAGCTCGGGTCAATGTCCGTTATGTGCAGGCTTAGCCCATAAACTTCACTGAACGTTATTTTCACCAACATCAACACCTCCTTTCCCTCACTAAAGGGCTCTTTTACCGTGGCCTCGAATTGTTTTGATATCCGACCATAACTGGTTTTCCATATAACCCCACTCAGGTTAGCAACGATCTTGCCATCCGTACGCTGCACGAGCTCAGGAAACGCGTGACCACTTGGGAACAGGTTCATTTTGTAGATTTCCGCCTTGACCCAATACGTTCGTTCATACCTTGATTCAAGCGTTTTACGAATCGATTGGGCAACTTGTTTGAGGGTGAAAACTTCGTTAGACATGGCCTAAAAATAAACAAATTGAAGCAGGTAAGTATTTTGTTCAACCGATTAATTGTCTTAACTTTGCCTCCCTCAAACATAAGATTATGGGTGTTAAAATTTTTGCAGGAAGAGCCACACGAACCTTAGGTGCGAATATAGCCGCATGTTATG
>CANHSL010000156.1 GCA_947463385.1 Flavobacteriales bacterium | reverse complement strand
TATTGAACTCGGGGTAAATTACTTGAAATTCAAAATGCCGGTAGATTCCCGAACTCATCAGCCCATGGGCATTTTACACGGCGGCGCCTCCGCAGCACTCATTGAAACCGTAGGTTCTTTTGGCAGTTTCCTAATGGCCGACCCCACGACGGAACGTCCGGTTGGACTTTCCATCAACGCTGAACATATTCGCGCGGTGCGCAACGGAAACGTAATAGCCACTGGAACGCTCATCCATAGAGGCGGAAGTACACACATATGGCAAGTAGATATTCATGAAGAACGAACCGAACAATTAGTTTGTACCGGACGTTTAAGCATCATGCGTATAATTAAATAAGATGGTACTTCATTACCGAATTCCAGGACATGAACTAGTAACATGCCACGGTCAATTTCATCCCATACCCATGGATGAAACGCCGAGGGGTTTTATTGTTTCCAATGCAGATGGTGAAAAACGCTTTGTATTTAAAACGAATTCCGCCAGACCATTTGTTGTACAATCACAAAACCCTCCGCATCAGGCCAAAAAAAGCGAATATATCATGGCGGTGGACCGCATTACCGAAGGAATTCATAACAGTAAATTAAAAAAAGTAGTTTATTCTCGAGTAATTAAACACCCATTAAAACAAAGCAAGCGATTTTCCTATTTTGAGCGTTTAATGCAGACTTATCCGCAAGCTTTTGTGTACTATTTTGAAGATGAAAATCTGGGTTCATGGGTGGGCGCTACGCCAGAAATCTTGTTGCGACGTATTGAATCACATTGCTTTGTCATGTCGTTAGCTGGCACAAAAAAAGCGAATGAGCATAGAGCGTGGACCGAAAAAGAGGAAATAGAACAAACATTGGTCACTGACTTCATTCTTGAGGGAATAAACGGGTTAACCCTTGGGGAGGTTGACGTTGACGGTCCATACGCACACCAAGCGGGACCGGTTGAACATTTACGAACAGACATCACCTTCAACATTGATTCCCAACGCGAAATGCAATTGATACAGCAATTACATCCAACCCCAGCCGTTTGTGGCTTACCGCGTAACATGGCAAAACAAGCGTATGAAGCGATGGAAATACATCGACGTGAGTTGTATACGGGCTATATTGGTGTCTTTGATGAACAACAAACGCACTGTTATGTGAATTTGCGCTGTGCTAAATTAATTGACGATGAACTTTTCGCCTATGTTGGTGGAGGAATCACGGATGAATCCGTCCCGGAATTGGAATGGATAGAAACTGAAAATAAAAGTAAAACACTCTTTGACCTCCTTGAAATCTCGTAACTTTGTCATATGATTTGTAGCGATAAATGGGTGGTTCAATTGGTGGTAGACCAATGTAAAGCGCGCAACATTTCTCATTGGGTGTTTTCGCCTGGCTCAAGAAATGCCCCGTTCGCAATCACCGTTGATTCTGACCCATATTTCCATACTACCGTAATACATGATGAACGATCCGCCGCATTTTTTGCCTTAGGCTTGGCGGAACAGCTTAAGCAACCTGTTGTTTTGTGCTGTACCTCAGGATCTGCCCCCGCCAATTACCTTCCGGCTATTACAGAAGCCTATTACCGAAACATCCCCTTATTGGTAGTTTCAGCTGACCGACCTCAAGCATGGACTGATCAAGGAGATGGACAAACCATACGCCAATTGAATTTATTCAAAGATTTCACGCATAGTGTTGTTCACTTGGAAGATGGACCATTAAGCGATCAAACCCTGTGGCAACATCAACGTGAAACCGCGATCTTGTTTGACAAACTTCAACATTATGGTCCTGCCCATATAAATGTTGGGCTGTCGGAACCCTTATATCAAGCAATTCCGAAGGAAAGAAGCTTTGAACGGAACATTACAACGCTTCAAAATTTTTCCCCAAGCAAGGACACCATTCATGGAATAGCAAGAGCAATCGAAGGAAAAAAAGTGATGGTATTGTGCGGACAACTTTCGGAGGACTTAGCCTTATTACACGCATTGGAAACATTCTCCTCGTGGAGTAATGTCGTGGTATTGACTGAAAACACGTCGAACCTCCGATGCGAGCGGTTTAATGCCTGCATAGACCGTTCATTAAACAGCATCGATACAGATAATGAAGAAGACTTCATGCCAGAGGTTCTCATTAGCCTTGGTGGAGCAGTAGTTTCAAAACGCATTAAATCATTCTTGCGAAAAAGTAAGTTACACCTGCATATTCGCGTTGGAATCTCATTTCCTACCATGGACACTTATCAGCAACTCAGCCATTCTTTAGTGTGTGAACCTGCTTCGTTTTTTCAAGCCTTAAATGAACAACTTTCCAATAAAGCAACGGTAAATTTCTTCGGAAAATGGAAGCAATTGGATTATGAAATCAAGGACCGTATGCCTTCGTTTCAGCCAGAAACAGCCTTACTTACCGATTTTCATGTATATCAAGCATTTTTTGAACTTGTTGCCGAGGGTACCACGATTCATATGGGAAACAGTTCGGTGATCCGTTATTGCCAGTTATTCGACCCCATCAAAGGTTGTCATTACTTTGCGAATCGAGGAACCAGTGGGATTGACGGCAGCACCAGTACAGCCATTGGATATGCCTCAAAAGATCAAGGCCTTAACATTCTTCTTACGGGCGATGTATCTTTCTTATACGACGCTAATGCCTTGCGATTAAGAGAACTAGCGCCAAACTTGAAAATCATACTTATAAATAATCAAGGCGGAGGGATTTTCAGGATTATTGACGGATCAAAAGATGCCGAGCAACGCAGTCGCTTTTTCGAAGCATCACATGGTCTTAAAGGTACAATTGCTCAAGAATACGGATGGAAATATCGACAATGTCAACACCTCATGGCGCTTGAAGAAGCGATGCACGCCTTACTATATACAGCGGAGGTTAATTGTTTAGAAATTATGACAGATGCGAATCAATCTCCTCAAACATTAAAAGACTTTTTTACCTTTGTTAAATGATAGACTATTTTAAAATCCTCTTCCATGTTCAAGGTTGGTTGTACTTGCTCTTACTTTCGGTATTAGAAATTATACTTGGGATTGACAATGTCATCTTCATATCAATTATTACGGATCAGTTAAAGTTTAAGCATCTTAAATCTCGAGCGAGAAGATTGGGGTTGACACTGGCCTTAGTTATTCGATTTATAATGCTTGGGCTTCTGAGTTTTCTTGTGCATTTAGTGGCTCCAATTTATGAACCTTGGTTTGGGAAATTTAATTACGAAGATTTAGTTTTACTTGCAGGGGGTGTCTTTTTGATTTACAAAAGCACCATTGAAATGCACCGAAATATTACCAATTCCCACGGAAGTCAAAAGAAGGTTAAGATTTCTTTTGGTCATATAATTTTTCAAATTGTATTAATTGATTTTGTATTCAGTTTTGATTCGGTGATTTCAGCTATTGGCATGACAAATGGCATAGAAGATCAACTGCATGCCAATCCAATAATCATTGTATACCTGTCGGTCTTGATCTCTATGCTGGTGATGATAAAATTCGCAGGTGTCATTAGTGATTTCATCCAACGAAATCCAACCATTAAAACGATTGCCTTAAGCTTTTTATTAATGATTGGCGTATTTCTAGTTGCAGAATCTTTCGGTCATACCATTCCAAAAGGCTATGTGTATTTCGGTTTTGCCTTCTCCATGTTTGTTGAAATAATCAACATGCGCATCCGAAAAAACCAAGCTTAAAACCTAAGTCCAAGGGAGATCTTCAAATCATCCGTCAATAAATAGCTTGGATTCTTCTTTAGTGCAGCTTTTATTCCTTTGGGCGAACG
>CANHSL010000155.1 GCA_947463385.1 Flavobacteriales bacterium | reverse complement strand
GTCTACCTTCACGATTGATCAATCCGACGGTACCCTTCATTTCTTATTTTATGATCGTTCCTCTGCAAAACAACCCAATGAAACGCACGTGGTTTGGGTGAAATCAAGCGATGGCGGGAAGCGCTTTGAGCAACAATGTATTTCAGCAAAACCTTTTGTTCCAACCCCTAAGGTCTTTTTTGGCGATTACATCTCAATTGCTGCAGTTAAAGGGCGCGTAGTACCCGTTTGGGTTCGCTTAGATCAGGGTAAAGCTTCGCTTTGGACAGCTAACCTTAAGTAATTCCGGTGATGAATTAATTTCTAGCTTTGCCAAAATAAGTTGCCATGAGTGAAGAAATGAAAGAATGCCCGTCTTGTCAATGTCCATATGGATATGAAAGTGGCGAAAATGAGTATACCTGTCCTGAATGTTCCTATGTATGGACAGTAACTGAAGCGGCTGATTTGGATGAGTTAGTGGTGATTGATGCCAACGGTGTGCGCTTGCAACCCGGAGATTCCGTAATTGTGGTTAAAGACCTTCCCGTAAAAGGAGCACCGAAATCCGTAAAGGCCGGAACAAAAGTTAAAAACATTCGCCTAACCGATGGGGATCACAATATAGATTGTAAAATAGAAGGGTTTGGTGCCATGGCGCTCAAGTCAGAATTCGTTCGTAAAGCATAACCTTGTCATTAGATCTATTTAAAGGCAATAAAATCGGTCGATTAACGATACCGAGTTCATGAAAAAAATACGGGCCTACTTTTTTATTATTTGCTGTTGGTCTTGCCTGAATGCGCAGGATTGGCAAGCACTTCCTTCATTTCCTGGCGTAGCACGCGATGATGCCGCCGGGTTTGTCATTGGAGACGAGTTATTCATAGGATCCGGATTAAGTCCGTGGTGGTCGGCCTTGGCAGATTTTTATCGCTACCAAAGTGCTACCAATCAATGGGTAAATGCAGCATCACTTCCTTCGGGGGCTGAACGACAATATGCCTGTGGGTTTACCTTAAATGCTTCGGGTTATGTATTCGGTGGTTATAATGGAGTCGATTATTTGAATGACATGTGGCGCTATGATCCGTCTGCTGATACATGGTTGCTCAGCGACAGTTTACCTTCCTTTGGTCGTTCCGGATCGGCCTCTTTTGTCTTGAACAATAGGCTATATCTTTTGGGCGGTAAGCATGCCGCTGGTGCTGCAACGGATGAGGTATGGTCGTATGATGCAGTAACTTCGGCGTGGATTCAAGAAGCTGCTTTTCCTTTTGGGGCGTTGTGGAGGGCTTCAGCGTGTGCGTATAATGGAAACGGATATGTGTTGTTTGGTCGGGATGAGAACAATCAATTTCAGAACGGATTTTATTCGTTCGATCCAATAAGCAATCAATGGGAGTCCTTGCCTTCGTTTCCGAGCCTCGGACGAAGTCATGCCGCCTTGTTTGCACTAAATGATGGTGTTTATGCGTGTTTTGGTATTGATAGTTTGGGGTCTTCGCATAATGACCTTTGGAAATTTGATGAACCTAGCAACGAATGGATTGCACTGCCCGGTGTTCCCGGGTTGGGTAGACGTGGTGGGGTTTGTTTAACTACCCAAGAATCAATGTACTATGCAACAGGCATAGATGAAAATAATACCAGGTTGAATGAAGCTTGGGTTTATGCACCAACCCTAGGTATTGAACATCCATCCGTCGAAGATCCTGTATTGCTTGAGGTCTATAACATATTAGGGAATCCAGTAGAGTTCACGTATAATCAATTGTTGTTTGAGCGATATTCGAATGGCGAAGTGAGAAAGGTATTCGTTTTAAAATAATCCTTAAATCCGAGTTAATCTACCTTCACTACGACGCGTCGATTGGCCGCTTTTCCTTTTTCAGTGTGGTTTGAAGCCATCGGATTCTCTTCTCCGTGAATATGTAGTATGATGAGTGCCTCTGGTATTCCTTGACTCATCAGTACGTTTCTCACGGTTTCACAGCGACGTTTCGCTAAGGCCAAGTTGTATGTGTTGCTCCCGTCCGCGTCACAATATCCATGGAGGTGTATTTGCGCCTTAGAATTCGTTATGGAGTTTAGTTTATTTAGTTCCAAGGCTTGAAGTTCAGCTACATCGTGCTCGAAATACACCGTAATCGGTTGGATATGCCGCTGAGTAGGAATTGAGTCGACAGTTTTCACCGGGTTATCTATTTGCGATATTTCTACTGTTTTACTTGAATTCATGGGTTTAATGGCTTCTCCTAATTCCGTAATGTCCGCATAATAAATATCCAAATCTCTAATAAAAAAGGCCGATCTTCCATCTGCAGAAGCAACAAAGCCCATGTCATCTGACGGGGTATTAAAAGGTGCACCTATATTTATTGGCTCTCCTAACGTTCCGTCGTCTGTAATTCTAACCCTGAAAATATCTAATCCGCCAAATCCACCCATTCCATCACTGCTAAAATATATGGTTCGATTATCGGCGGCAATGAACACCGAACGTTCATCTCCTGAGGTTGATACGCCCATGATTTTAGGAAAAGTCCATCCTTGATTGCCTTTTATGCTGTAGTATAAATCCATAGGACCCCTATAATCTGGTCCGCAAGCCACGACAAATAACTTACCATCGGCGGAAACTGCCATGCCATCGGTTCCGTACCCCATATTGGCTTTTGATTGAAGCGCGAAAAAGCGATTGATGTTCATTCCCATGCTTCCTTTCTTCTCCCAGATTCCATTCATCAAGTTCGCTTGGTAGTAGGGGCCTCCCATTGTTGCCCAATCTCCTGCCCAGCTTTGATAATACATGGTCGACCCGTCTGCGCTAAAGGTGGGTTCATCTTCTCCTGAAACTGTATTTATCGATGTTATTGGCATAGGATTCTCCCATTGTCCGTTGATGAAATCACTTTGATAGAGGTCACCGTTTCCTGCTGCATCGCCAAGCCCCGCTCGTGTACTCATGAAGTAAAGGCTTTTTCCATTCGGAAGAATACTCAAATTACATTCACGATAGGGCGTATTGAGCATCGGGAGGGCCATTATGTTTATGTGTTGATTATGTTCTAAAATGGTATAATCTTGAGCGAGGCTTTTAACACCGATGGCGAGTACAACGAAGGAGAGGTATTTCATAAAAGGAGAACGTTATGATTTTTTTTTGGTTACTTTTAACAAGATAAACTTATATCCTTACAGCTAATTATAGACGCGATTGCTTCGATTCAGAGCCTTACTTTTTGCCTGTATAATTTTTAGTGTCAGCCTGTCTGGGTTTGCTCAGGTTGTGGCGTTGACCGGTGCAACAGTGGTTTCAGACCCTGGGATCCCTATTTATCCTGGATATCCTGACGGGCATATTTCCTACTTCGCTTTAAATGATTCCGTTCAGGTTCAGGTTTGGGCGGGGTATGAAAGTTACATAAGTTCAGGTTCAGATCTTATACATCAGGATTCCCTATGGGGAATGGTATTGGCGAAGGGGGTGCCTGGTAGCTTTGATAATGGCGGTGCTTGGTTGTATTCGGTCTTTAGAATTACAGACTCACATTGGCTAGGTTTTTATCACGCGGAAGACCATGAATTCGCAGGATATGAGAATGTAGAAAAAATCGCATGGAAATCTGCCGCGCAATGTGAGAGCTTTGATGGGGGGAAAACTTGGATTAAAAATGGCCAAATTCTTACTTCATGGTTAGAAAAACCGTTATCTCCAGCATGGGGTGGTACAGGTGATTTTTCTGTCGTAAGAGACAGTATAAATAACCGATGGTTAGCATATTATGTATGTCCTGATGGAATTGGTATGGCTGAATCGAAGGATGCACTTG
>CANHSL010000154.1 GCA_947463385.1 Flavobacteriales bacterium | reverse complement strand
ATGCATTGGACAAGACTTATATTTAGCGCCGGCTACGGGTGCTTGGAATAACCTTACACCTTCCGTTCAGCAGGTGCAGATCAACTCACAGAACAGCAACGTGGAGCAGGTATTCGAGAATTTAGGCGCTACCTTAAATTTGGGATACAACATAAGCATCAATCCCAACGGGAATGTGAATGGGGGCTGGGATGAGATTTTTTCTACCAGTAGATTGAAAGTGGAGTTGCATGCACAAATGCCCCTGCAATTGCAAGCAGATCAACTAACCTTAGCGGATACCTTTGCTGTTAGCTTGAATCAGAACAATGCAAAAACACATGTAAGCGGTGGGTATTTTCAACTCGATGCGTCGAATGCCTTTCCGATGCAGTGCCAAATGAAATTATCCTTTCTAGATGCAAACTCCCAAGTAATCGAAGAAACCATAGGGGATGCCTTGGTCTTAAGCGCCGTGGCTGGTACACCAAATGCGTCAGGAATGTATGTTAAGAATTCAAGCGTGAAATTCTACTTATCCAAGACGCTGATGGAACAAATTAATCAGGTGAAGTATATTCGCGTGGAAGGGATTTTGGATACTCCCAATCCTTCGGGATCGGCAAATCAACAAGTGTCCATTCCAATGGGAGCGTTTTTGCATGTGCGTCTCAAAGCCAAATTACAAACTCAAATTGTCTACTAATGAAGAAGCTTCATGTAATTTGGTGTGTATTGTTCGTGTATGTGGGATTTGCACAACCGTTAAGGTCTTACGATGTGGATTCAAGCTATGCGGGAAAACAATTGATCCTCGTGAATGGAATGGTAGATTATAGTGCATCAACCATGCGTAATGAGGTATTGAGTCCTTTGATTTTCGGAGGGTACATCGATTCCACTGCTAAAGGTCGTTCGATGGATGCAGACAAACCCTTTAATACCGTCGGTTTTGAAGCAACGGCAAGCTATACGCACTATGTTTCGTTGAAAAACAAGGAAGGATTTCCTTCGCGCTGGATGATTGGACCCACGATCGGAACCACCTTTATGGGTTCGTTAAAATATACCTCAGACCTTTATACCTTAGCCTTTTATGGGAACGAACCCTTCTTGGGGAAATATGCTGATTTTTCCTATTCTGAGGCAAGTTATTACCAGTTTCAAACCCTCGGTGTTTCACTCTTTGATCGCTTGAGTCAATCCTCTGCAAGCTTGAATTTGGTGGGATTGAACTCGTATTACAAAGGCACCCTGGGCGGACTTGACCCGATGAAGTTTTATTATTCATCTGAAGGAGATAGCATCTACGGGATTTGTAATGGCTCTTTTAGTCAACTTACGTCGCCAGCTTATTTCAAAGGGCTAGGATTAGCATTAAGCGGTGATTATCGCTTTAAGATTGCGAATGAAGAAACAGGGAAATCCATGAGCATGCAATTGAGTGTAAGCAATTTAGGGTTCGCAGTAAGCAATCAAGTTCAAACACAAACGCTTGATACCTCCTTCGCCTTTGGTGGATATACCTTATCACAACTCATTAATCGCGATGGATTACTGGCACCGGGTTTTTCATATGCAGACAGTTTACTAGAAACAGAAACTCGCAGTAAGGTCATTTTCCTACCGGCGAGCATTCAAATTTTTAATGTGATTAATACCCAAAGTACGGCGCGAATTCAGCCTTCTTATGGGTTTCGAATGATTTTGATTCCTGGATATATACCCTATGTATATGCAGGTTTAGTGACAAAAATCATCCCTGGTTTACACCTCGGCTTGTGCGCGAGCTACGGCGGATTTTCTGGGTTTAAACTGAATTCCGCGATTCATTACAACCGCAAACGCCTCAGCTTGGGTATTGGTTCCGACAATGTGATCGGACTGGTGTCTAAACGTGCCTTTGGTAAATCACTTTCAATCCGCTTGCGATGCGATATTTAATCTTAACGACATTCGGTTTCCTCTCCTTACTGATGTATGCGCAGGGAAGTTTCTATACCCAATATTCCGGTTCAGAATACGACATGGGTCACGGCGTAGTTCAATTGCCCGATTCGAGCTATGTGATCACTGGACGAAGTGGAAGCTGGGGAGATAATGCGGAAGCATACCTGTTGAAAATTGCAAAAAATGGCGCGTATCAATGGAGTCAACACTTCGGATCATATGAATTTGATGAAGGACGACGCGTGATGTCGCATGCAGTGAATGGACTCTATGTGGCCGGTAGTTCCATGGTCAATCAAGCCACGGCGTATGATCTTTATCTCTTGAATACCGACCCCAACGGAAACTTAACTTGGGAAAAACGGGTTGATTTGGGTGGATGGGAATTCACCAACGATGCCATCTTGGCGTTTGACGATGGGATTGTTATGGTCGGTTCTTCACAAGATCCGAATTCCAGCAATTCCCGTGGATTTATCGTGAAGACCAATGCGGCAGGAGACACCTTGTGGTCTCGCTTTATTGGCGGAACGGAAACCAATGCGATTCATAGCGTATTGGAATTACAAGACAGCATTTACGTGGTTGCAGGTACCTATTACAATGTTGATTCTACCTTAAACAAAGGGTTTTTAGCAGCATATCACGAAAATGGTGCGTCGTTGTGGTTTACGTCGATTGGTGTTCAAGGTACATTTGGAATAACGGACATGACGATCAACCTGAATCGATTTAACTTGACCGGGTGGAAGTTTGACCCTGTGTTGAATGAGCACGACAACTACACCGGGCGCTATGAGTTTAATGGGAGTTTATTTTATGAATCCGTCTATGTAAATCCAGGAGATGTGATTCTAGACGAAGTAACCTTGAATGGTTCACAAACGAAGTTGTATGTTGGTTATAGAAACGAGAACTTAAGCAATCCGAATTTCGGAATGGATATAACCCTTGGGCGGTTTAACACGAATTTTGATTGGGATAATGGTCCGATTTATATAAATCACGGGGGAGATGAAAAGGTGGAACAATTTATCCCAACCTTGGATGGCGGTGCCTTAGCGGTGGGTTCTATTACGTACCCAATGAATGGTGGTTCATCTGTTTTTGCGATGAAGATTGGCCCGAACGACGAATTCCAAACAGTAATCGGAAATGAGCCGATGCTGCCATTGGTTGCTACAGAACCAATTGATGGGGTAGGTGTTTCCTTATTCCCAAATCCGATGCAAGACCTTTTAAGCATTACGCTTGCACAAGGAAATGGCCTGGTATCATTTCATGACGTGAACGGAATGGAAGTTTTAAAGCAAGAGATCGAGGCTGGGAAAACCCTGATCAATGTATCTGAGTTAGCGGCTGGAGTTTATTTTATTCGATACGCAGGAACTACCTGGAAATTCATAAAACTATGATTCGATTTTTATTTGTTTTCCTGGTTGGCTTCAGCTGTTATGGTCAGGTGTTGCCTGTAAATCGCAGCGTAGATTGGACGGTGGCTGGATTAACAGATACGAGTTCAACAGGTTTTACCTATTACAATGCCGTGCAAGAAGGCGCGATTCCGGATGGAATAACCCCGGCGAATGCAGTGATAGATAGCTTATTGCAAGTAATTCAACCCCAAGGAATTCACATACATTTCCCTGCGGGAACCTACTTTTTTAATGCACCCATCAGCTTGCCGAGTAATTGCTTGATCTCGGGCGATGGCGCCTCAGCAACACATTTTGTATTCAATCAGGGAGGAACTGGACATGCGATACAAACCAATGGGGTTGCACAAAATGCAGATACCGCGTCGGTGGTGGTTCAGGGTGTTAAGGGAACAACCTTCTTGGTGCTTTCTAATGTATCCCCGTTTCAGGCGGGAGATTGGATTAAGATCATT
>CANHSL010000153.1 GCA_947463385.1 Flavobacteriales bacterium | reverse complement strand
GTGGGCAATACTGGGCTCGAACCAGTGACCCCTACCTTGTCGAGGTAGTGCTCTAAACCAACTGAGCTAATTGCCCGCTATTTAAGCGCCGCGTCTTCTTCGGCTTCTAATCGCGCTTTTTCTTCTTCCTCAATGCGTTTTTTAATCGCTTCGATCCAGGTTTTGTTGTTTTTCTCAAGTTCCTTAACCGGTATGAATCCTCGGCCCGTAATTGGGAACGCGTCTTGCATTTCTCCACTATAATAAAACTCAAAACACAGTCCGCCAAAGGTGTAATCTTTCTCCCCAATTTTAAACGTAGACCCTCCAACCTCTGGATTTTTCTTCGGTTTACTTTTTTGATATCCCAGGTTGAATAAGGTTCCAAGGATTTCTGGACGGTTTGAAAGGTCGAAATTATTTCGCTCCCAATGTGCCTGAAATTGACGCATCAAATAGGCCGTATACAAATAGGAATAATAATGGTCTCCTCCTTTGATTAAGCGTTGAATGGTTTTATGTCTATGTGCTGAGATCGAGTCGTTTATCACCTCAGGAAAGGAGTCCCTTACATTAATTGTTTGCTGGAAGTAATCGCCCGGATAAAATGGATCCTTTTCGTTGAACAAGGTGCTTTCAATGCGCAAGGCAGTATGCTCTAAGATACCAGAAACCCCATATCCACGGTTCGACGGCAATATAAGTCGAGAGTAGGGGTACACATATTGCTTGAATTTCTCTCGACCAGAATTGAACATCCGTAATTGTTCACCTACAACACACATGACAATAATTCGTGATTCCACACCCGTAAGTCGAGAAACGGAGTCAATGGCGCGTTTATCTTTTATAATGGTATTACAAAACTGCTTCCATACCGTATAGTTCGACCACGCATATACAGAGCCTGAATTGAATTTAGCTTTTTTATTCACGTCCTTCATCTCACGCATGAACTGCTTGTTGTCTCTTAAGAGAATACTGACGGCATCAAGCATACGCAACGCCGTATAGACGTTTTTTTCGTGCTGGTACGCTTCAGAAATCACTTTTGCATTGTGTGGGTAAAAGCGTGAAAGGACGCCCAACCGTTGAAACATGATGTACTCATCTCTTGCAATCGTGGCGCTGTCTTTTTTCGATTCATTGCCGTATTGGCTCGCGATGTCCTCGTAATATCGGTTGTTGATATCCACATCTCCCGCATCATTCGTCCACTTGAACTTAACAGCGAGGGCAGTCAAGATTAAAAACGCTGCAACACCAGCAAGAATATGTAATGCTGTCAGGTAGGTGTATTTCACCCACGTTTTCCATTTTGGAGTTTTCTTTTCTTCTGTATTTCCCATGTATTGCTTTACGCTAGCGCGCTGCAAAACTATGGAATAAAATCCATCTCAAAAAATAATTACCCTTTGTCTTTTATGGAGCTATGAATTGCGAAAAGTACAAGAATAATAATCACCTGAAGAATACCAATTAAAGAATAAAGCGCTAAATTCTTATTTCGTTCTAATTTTTCTTCTCGGCTATATTCTAGCATGCTTTTCTCGGATTCTCTTAGCTTGACTTTTGTAGTAAACAAATTCAGATATTTACTGAATTCTTGGTCTGGCTTTTCCGCATTTTTCTTAAAAAGTTTCCCTTCAAAATAGTCTGTTAACGCAACCTCTAAGTCTTCATCTGCTAATTTGCTTCCTAATGCTTTTGAAATCACATTAAAATTAGCATTTGCCTTTTTAAACCCGTTATTCTTCAAATAGGAGATGGTGTTATCCACCAGTTCCATGCGCTTTTCTGAAATTGAATCATATTGGAATTGACCAATGAACTTCGTGAATACCTCAAGGGTTGTCCGTTTTCCATCTGAAATTTTATTTGACTTCCCTAGTACAATTTTTTTTCCTTCCAATTTATCCATCCAAGAATATATTTTTGATATATGGTTTCTCTTCAACGAGGTCCCCCATGTTACCCAATAGAAAAAATTATTCTTCATCAAGGTTGTTGCATCTGCCGTAGGAACTCGTTTATGTAATTCGATGTATAGATTGATAACCCGGATTTTTTCGCAAAAATATGCACTGTCAATTCCTTTATATTCAATGGAACGTTTAATTAGAATTGGATAGGCAGTATCATTTTCTACTTTACGCTTTACCGTAATCTTCTCATAATCATCATAGTAATAGCCCTCTGATTGGTAATCTGACCAATAATCGTAATAACCAGGCTGGTATCTTTGTACTTTCACATATTCGACAGCATCTTCAAGTCGATAAAGTGTATTCCACTCACTCTTTGGGGTGGCCTTTCGTAACGAATCAACTTGTTTGTCATATGCTGCCTTGGTACATTCCTCATACTTTTCTAGGTCTTCTTCAAGAATGACTTTTTCACGACGTAATTCTTCTTTTGAGATGTGTACCTCTTTTCTCGAATTAGGGATGCTGTTCCAAAGGTATAAAGAAGTGAAAATGACGATACCAATTAATAATATTCCAGATGCTAAAACCCATACTAAGCGGCTATATGGAAATAAATACCCATTTTCGTATTTTTCAAGTAAATTCTTTAATTTATTCATAGTGATTAGGTTTTAGGTTTGTTAAAATTAATAATTTTTTTAAATGATTCGTACCCTTGTTAAGTTGTCCATTGGATTAAGTTTATTGGTTCTGGTTCTTTCATCCTGCGCCCCAGCGCGCTATGTGAAGCCCTTGGATAAAGGCCAACACGCGTTACAAGTAAATTTAGGTGGACCGATTGCGAAAGTTCCTGGAATTGGTGTGATTCCTATGCCTTTATCTACGGTAGGGTATGGCTATGGGTTGAAAGAGCATCTGACACTTTTTGGAAACCTACATACGACCTCCTTGCTTTTTGGTGTTGGACAAGTGGATCTTGGTGCAGCGTATCGATGCTGGACTAGAAAGAATATGGGGATTACCCTTCAGCCGACACTGAATGTAGCGGTGGATTTTTATACCGGTGCCAATCGGTTTTGGCCGCAATTAGATGCGAATTATTATTGGGATTATGCGGAATTACGAACCAAAGCCAAGAATGGTAAAGGATTTCAAAAAATCCGAAGTGTTTATGCGGGCTTAAGTAACTGGTTTGATCCCTATTTAACTGAATCACAAGGTAGGGCCAATGAACAGGTTTGGATTCCCAGCATTCAAATCGGTCACTTGTGGCAGAAAAATCAATGGGTATATCAGTTCGAGGCGAAATTCTTAGCGCCCATCTATTCGAATGAAGACATTGTGGTGAATTATCCGAGCGCTTTTGGGAATCAGGGTGCCTTGGGAGCTTATTTTTCCATTTACTATAAACTAAAATAAGATGAAAAAGATTTTCGTATTTGGGGTGCTTTTGCTTGTTTCGCTTACCGCGTGCAGAAAACGCTTGGATTCGTTCTTGTTTAACCAGTCGGCGCTAACGTCGTATCAACTGGATAATTACACTGGAGAGGTTTCGATTGCCGTGGGAGATGAATTCGCTGTGCCCGATTCAATGATTCATCACCTTGAATGGACATTAATGGAAGATGGAAAATCTACCCAAGTACATGCGATTTATGTAGGCGACATGTCACGTATTGCGATTGATACAGTGCTCCTGTATTGTCATGGGAATAAAGACCATATGGATTTCTATTGGCCACGTCAGAAACTCTATGCGCACATGGGTCAACTCGGAAGATTTGGTGTCTTGATGTTTGATTATCCCGGTTTTGGAATGAGTGAGGGAAAGCCTTCCGAAGTTAACATGTATGGGTCCACCGAATTAGCACTATCATGGTTGAAAAGTCAGGGATTAACGAACGATCGCTTGGTGATGATGGG
>CANHSL010000152.1 GCA_947463385.1 Flavobacteriales bacterium | reverse complement strand
GTTCCCTTGATCAATGGAATCATTACAGCGTATATTAGTGCTTGGGTCACCCCAGACATAGGAAATCGATTCATTTTCGCTGTACTCGCCGCCAGTGCCTCCTACATTGCTGTACCTGCCGCCATGAAAATTTCTGCACCTGAAGCGAATCCGGGGCTGTTTTTACCCATGGCGCTGGCCATTACCTTCCCGATGAACATTACCATTGGTTTTCCGATTTACTACAGTATTATCCAATAAAAAAGGCCGGCATCGCCGACCTTTTTACGTTTTATAGTTTTACAATTGGCAGTACGCCTGAGGCATGTTTTAACACATAACGTCCCGGTGACCAACTGGAAATATCTAAGATTCTTGATTCGTTTCCTCCTAAAGCAAACTCAAATAGGAGTCTTCCCTCCAAGGTGTATATACCCACCTCATCAAAAGCGGTAGAAGCACTATTACTTACTGTAATGGTCGTGGCGCTCGGATTTGGATAAAGCACTAAGCTTGAAAGTCCCGCTTCATCCAATGAAACCTGAGAACCTACCACCACTTCCAAGGTATCTCCACAACCGTTAGCGTCTAATATCATGATCGAATAAGTTCCAGCAGCCAATCCGGTGATAGCGGGAGTTGTAGCGCCCCCTGGCATCCAATAATACATATAGTTCGGAGTTCCGCCAGAAACGGTAACGGTAGCCGTGCCGTCCATCCCCATCATTTCATCGGTGGACGTGGTTACTGCAGAAAGAGGCGTTGGTTCAGTGATGGTGGATATAGTTGTTGATGTACATCCATTCGCATCGGTAACCGTATATGTTTGTGGTCCTTCACTTTGGGAGAAAGAGCCAGTACCTATATAAGGCGCGGTTCCGCCGGTTGCAGATACAGAAACGGTAGCCATACCACCAGCGCATAAAATCGGATTTGTAACCGAGGAATTACCCACAAGGGCAACGGGTTCTGTGATCGTTAAATTTTCTGTAATTATACACCCATTGGCATCCGTTATTGTTACGGTGTAGGTTCCCGATGGTAAATTATTCACCGTTTGCGAAGTAGCTCCATTCGACCATGCATAGGTCAACGGTGCTACACCACCCAGAACGTTGGCGCTCGCAGAACCGGATGCTTGTCCATTACAATCAATGTTGCTAATCGTTGTGCTCGCTGTCAAGTTACACACAGGAACTGGCGCACACCCATTGGCAGGTGCTTGAGAATAATTAAATACTAAACTCGGACACGGATAAAGGGTTGGAATCCCACCATTCATAACCAAATTCACACCAGGTTCGTGATAAATCACGTGAATTCCTCCGCTCATTACAATTGTTGCGCCTGTTTTTGCATATATCGTATCAATACCGCCTCCTGTTATCATGGTAGCGCCAGATTCAAGATAAATTTTCATAATCCCTCCATCGGTATACAACGTATCGTTCTGACAAACCCATTGAGGCGTGAAACCGCCATTGACTACCTGATAGGAACTCACCACATTGGAATTAGAATAAAGTATTGGACCTAAAAGACCCATAACGCAGGAAGTAACAGTGGATTGACAACCTGTAGCATCCACAACCGCAACCGTGTAACATCCCGGAGGAAGCATGGTCGCATTTTGAGTTGTTTGACCATTATTCCACATAAATGAATACGGAGCAGTTCCACCATTCACCGTTAGGTTTATAGATCCATTGGGTGCGCCCCCCATGGCGTTGTTGGCACTTGCCGTTGTAGTAAGGTTGCACGATGGAACTGGTGTGTACACAAAATCATCGATCCCGATAAGGTCTGAATTTAACCCAGTGGGTCCGCCGTTTGGCACATAATATCGAAATGCAATACGACCGGTCGTTGGTGCAGCCAAACCAGAAATTGTTATCGTGTATTGTGTCCAAATAGCTGGATATAACGCTGCGTTCAAGGTTGGGTTTATTTCAAGAAGTAAATTGGAAAAATCCCCTACGGATATGTTGCTCGCGCCAACATTTGTGCTTGAACCATTGGTACTTAGGCGGACCTGTAAATTATCTGCATAAATAGATCCTGTTCCCCTAGTGTAAAACGTGATAACATCACCGTTACTTAAATTTAGCATTGGTGAAATCAACCAATTACTAATTGTTGCTGCACCTGCCACACTGTTATAATTCACTGCAATGTATGAATTTGCTGGAAGTGAATTCGCTGAAAAAGCCATATTTACTGGATCACCCTGGACCCAATTCGGACTGACACCAATCGGGGTGCTCAAGTTTTGTTGATTCCAACCCGCAGCCGCTAGACCTGCAACATTCGAAAAGCCCTCATTAATGGCCTGCGAAAAAGTTGATCCAAAAGATAAAAGGCATACACATGCCACGCATAAAAGTGTTTTCATAGAGTTAAGTTTAACTCGAAGTTAACTTAAAATTATGATTAGAGTCAAATAAAGGAAACTTTTTACCTATTTATTTCAAATACCTGAAGTCTTGCCCGGCCTTGATGGATTTCACGGTTTCAAAGATTAAGGCAATACACGATTCTACATCTTCTTTTCGAACCATTTCCACCGTAGTGTGCATGTAGCGTAACGGCAATGAAATCAGCGCACTGGTAACGCCCTCATTCGAATACGCAAAGGCATCGGTATCCGTTCCTGTGGAACGTGAAACAGCTGCGCGCTGAAAAGGGATTTTATTCTTTTCTGCTACTTGAATAATCTGACGTAAAAAATTATTCTGTACCGCCGGACCGTAAGTCAACACGGGTCCTTCCCCAGATTTTTGGTCGCCATTTTCAATTTTGCTCACCATCGGAGTTCCAGTATCGTGACACACATCAGTAATTAGGGCCACGTCTGGTTTGATTCGATGGGCGATCATTTCAGCACCGCGCAAGCCTATTTCTTCTTGTACGGCGTTTACCACATACAAACTAAAGGGAAGGCTCACCTTTTTTTCCTTGAGCATTCGCGCTACTTCAGCAATCATAAATCCTCCTACCCGATTATCTAAGGCACGACCGACATAACGGTTTTTATTCAGTACCATGAATTCATCTTCAAAGGTGGCAACACAGCCTACATGCACGCCCAGTTTTTCCACTTCTTCCTTGGTCGCACATCCACAATCTAAAAAGATATTCTTCATACTGGGCGATTCGTCCTTGGTATGACGCATGTGAATCGCAGGCCATCCAAATACCGCCCGAACAATGCCTTTATCGGTATGAATATTCACGCGTTTCGACGGCGCAATCATGTGGTCGGAACCGCCATTTCTTCGCAAATAGATGAAACCATCGCTGGTGATGTAATGTACAAACCATGAAATCTCATCGGCATGCGCTTCAATCACCACCTTATAGGGTTTTCCGGGGTTAATAACCGCAGCCACAGAACCGTAATTATCAATGATGAATTCATCGGTATAAGGCCGCATATAATCCATCCATAGTTTTTGTCCGGGAGATTCAAACCCGGTAGGACTCGCGTTGTTGAGGTATTGTTCTAAGAATTTTTCTGATTTGGTAGTGATAATTTTTTTCATGGGTTATTTGTTTTCTATTCATTTATGAAGCAATCAAGCTCCATTCTAACTGTTTTCTACAATTTGTATTTCCTCCTCCGTTAATCCATACAACTCATACACCATACGGTCAATTGCTGCGTCGGTTTGGTCTATTTGTGATTTGAGATCAAGGGCTTGTCTTTTGAATCTGTCGAATCTATCGAACCAATCATCTTTTATTATACCAAACAAGGGTGTTTTTAATTTTTTAAGTTCTGATTCAAATTCATCCCAAGTAAGTATTTGCCAGTTTTCAATTTTTTTTGACGTTTTTAATTGTTGAAAGTCTGATCGCAAAAGT
>CANHSL010000151.1 GCA_947463385.1 Flavobacteriales bacterium | reverse complement strand
AGGGTTGCGATTTAATGTATCTTTGTCTTATCAATTCTAATTATGAAGAAAATTTTTACCCTCGTTGCGGCTTTAAGCACCTTAACACTTGGCGCGCAAACCATTCAACAAGTACGAAACATGTCTATCGGTGCTACGGTAACCGTAAAAGGAGTGGTTTCTAACGGAACGGAACTTGGTTCGATTCGTTATTTGCAAGATGGAACGGCAGGTATCGCTATTTATGGAAACACACTTTCCAGTTTAACTACGGGGGATTCTGTAACCGCTACAGGGGTATTGTTTGATTTCAGTGGCTTGTTAGAACTCTCTCCAACAAGCAGCTTTACCGATCACGGTCCAGTAACTCCAAATGTACCTCAAGTGATTCCAATCACAAGTGTTGGTGAGCCCTTAGAAGCTCAATTAGTTCGAATTGAAAATGTGACCTTTGTTCAAAGTGGAAACTTTGCTGCTGGTAACAGTACTGTTCAAATCACTAACGGGGCAAATACCTTGGATGTTCGAATTAATGGATCTACGAATATCGACGGAAGTACCATCCCGGCAGGACCAGTTACTATCACAGGACTTGTTGGTCAATTCAATGCGAATTATCAAATCGTTCCAAGAAGCACCGCTGATATTGTGCCTTACGTAGCTCCAAACCGAGAAATCAATGTTAAAATTAATGGCACTACTGCCTTAAACAACTCTACCTATGTTATCGGTAATACTGCGAATAACATCATCACCGTTGAGAACACTGGGGTTCAAACCTTAACGGTATCAGGAACTTCAATTACTGGTGCGAATGCTGGGGATTACACAACGAATCTTAACACAACGACCGTGGCTGGCCTAGGTACGGGTAACTTCACGCTAACCTTTGCACCAACAGGTAACGGATCAAGAACTGCTACGATTACCATAGCCAATGACGATAGCGATGAAAATCCATACGTGATTACCTTGTCAGCAGTTGGTCTTGACAACTTAGCTACGGAACCTACCACAAACCCAACGAACTTAACCTTTTCTAATGTTCAAGCATATACCTTGGCTGGTGCATATACCGCAGGTACAGGAGCGGAAAACTACATGGTACTTTGGTCAAAAAATGGGCCGGTCTCTGGAACCCCTGTAGACGGAACCAGTTACAAACGCGGTGATATCATTGGCAATGCAAAAGTAGCTTACACAGGAAGTTCAGTTTCGTTTGTGCCACGAGGTGTTCGTGCCAATCAAGCGTATTATTTTTCAGTGTATGCCTTTAATGGTCCAACTGGATTTGAGAATTACAAAACAACTACCCCAGCCACTGGGACAGTTACCACGACCGGATTGAACATTGGAAACTACTATAGCGGAATTAATTCTAATGCAGCAACCTTTGTAACAGATCTTTCCGCCTTAATCAACCCGCATACCTTCATTTCTTACTTCAATTACAAACAAACGGTCATGAATCAATTTGAGGTGTCGGATACTACGAACGGACAATCCTTTGTAACGTGTGTATATACCGGTGAGAACAAAGTGTTTAACGATCCATTTGATTGGACAGCTACCGGTTATTCTCGTGAACACACGTATTGTCATTCATGGATGCCAACCTTTCCATGTGATAATCCGGAACAACCAGAATACACAGACCAACATAACCTCTACCCTACCAATTTAGCCAATGCTAATTCCTACCGAAGTAACCTTCCATTAATGGAAATCACTGGTAATGTATTGTATACGTTCCTTGAAGGTAGTGTTGGGTATAATGGAAATCAAATGTGTTACGAACCAAGAGATGCGCAAAAAGGAAATGCGGCGCGGTCTATTTTCTACCATGCGACCTGTTACAATGGTCAAAACAATTTAAACTGGGGCATTGCTGCTAACCAAGACCAAGCTACCTTGAAAACATGGCATTTTGCTGACCTTCCTGATTCGTATGAAATTGCTCGTCAAGAGTATATCTTCAGTGTTCAAGGAAATAGAAATCCATACATTGACTCGGTAAACTTTGCTTGCCACGTTAACTTTGCAAACATGTCTTACCTAGAAACTTCGTGTAACGTTGGGATTGAAGAGCAATTAGCCGCTAATTTATCAGTATTCCCTGTTCCCTCCAACGGCAATGTATATGCCCAAGTTAATGGTCTTGCTATTACTGGATTTAGCATTACGGATTTAAGTGGTCGCATCGTTAAGGCTTCTCAAGGAATCAATGAGGATGTACTTATTGTGAATGGAAACGACTTAAAACCGGGTAAATACCTGATTGAAGTGCGCACCAACCTTGGCGCAGCGCGCGGAAGCTTTATCAAAGAGTAATGCGTAAGCTGGTTCTCTGTACACTTATTGTTGCAGGAACCCTTGGATGTTCCTTCAAGGCACATGTTGCATCTACTTCAAAGAATGTTGGCGTTGATTCAAGTATAAAAGCAAGCGAACACATCGAGCAATTCGTTGTTCCGTACCGCGATTCATTAGCCCTTCAAATGGGTGAGATCATTGGTAGGGCAGACACTAGTTTCGAGGTAGTATTTCCAAGTTCAAACCTCATGAATTGGGCTACGGATGCCTTATTCCTGCAAGAAACGCAAACCGTTCGCTTGTCGGAACCTGTGATTTGTATATTAAACGCTGGCGGGTTGCGTGCTAGCCTAAACAAGGGTCCAATTACCGTTGGCGATCTATTTAAGCTTATGCCCTTCGATAATTCGGTAGCTTGGGTACGTTTGCCTGTTTCGCGGATTGAGGCTATGGAAACGTTCATGAAAAATCAACCCAAAGGAGTTCCACTTGCAAATGCTCGTTTTGAAAAAGGAAAGCTAACGATTCAAGGCTTAAATGAAACGCACACGCATTTTTGGGTAATAACCTCAGATTATTTGGCGCAAGGTGGTGATAAAATGACCTTTTTCTTAACACCGGAATCATACCAACTTAAGCCGAAGAATCTTCGCGATGTGTTTATCGAAGAAGTTAAACGGCAGGGAACGCTAGTTAGTAATTCAGAAAAACGCTTTATCCCATGAATCGTAGAGCATTTGTAGGATTAGCCGGATTAACGAGTTTAGGTGCTCTAAGCAGTTCCTTTGAACTTCGGGCATCCGCACAGCGCAGGGGAAAAAAACTCACCATTCTACATACGAACGATACCCATTCGAACATTGATCCCTTCCCCCTTAATCATGCAAAATACCCTGGCATGGGTGGCGTTGCGAAACGCGCAGCATTAATCGAGCAAATACGAAGGGAAGAAGAACATGTAATCTTAGTGGATTCGGGAGATATATTTCAAGGCACACCTTATTTTAATCGATATCACGGGGTCTTAGAGATGAAGTTGATGTCGGCCATGCAATACGACGTAGCGACCATGGGCAATCATGATTTCGACATTGGTATGGAGGGATTCAAGCATGCGCAACGGGCTGCAAACTTTCCTTTTGTATGCAGTAATTATGATTTCAGAAATACAACCTTGGCTAACCAAACGCTACCATACCACATCCTGAAACGCGGAGGTGTGAAAATCGGGTTTTTCGGTATTGGAGTAAATTTAGACGGTCTCTCCCCTGATGCGTGTTGGGCGGGAATGAATTATATCGACCCCATAGAGCGCGCTAACGATATGGCCCAATTGCTGAGTGATTTAGGCTGTGATTTGGTGGTTTGTCTATCGCATTTGGGATTTGACTATTCGAGTACGCAAGTTTCAGACAAGGTTTTGGCTGCGCAGACCGCAAATATTCATTTGATTCTTGGAGGGCACACCCATACCTTTATGGAAAAACCATTAATCATGGAAAATGCCAATAAAAAACCCGTCTTGATTAATCAGACGGGCTGGGCAGGACTATTTCTAGGACGCATTGACATTGATTTCCAACGTGGGATATTCAAACATCAAGCACTCCTAGTGCAATAGCATTACATCCATTT
>CANHSL010000150.1 GCA_947463385.1 Flavobacteriales bacterium | reverse complement strand
TTTTTCCAATGCCCACCACATGATATAAACTTCGATTATCCCCCTTCTTGTCGGTATATTTCGTTTCAAGCGTAGCTTCGCCTGCATCAATAAAACCATAACTAATTCGATACCTTAACTTTTCTCCAATCTTGAACGATTCATTTTCAATTTCAGGATATTCCGGGGTGTTACTCGCAGAAAGTAATAGGATGCAAGCGCATGCAAGCCCAATAAAATAACGTGTTGTTTTCATGGCAATGATTTTCGATTGTTAAATCAATGATTGTGCCACGAAATGGTTACTGGCACCGTAGAATAAAGTTGGTTTTTTTTCCTTTACCGAGCAAGATGAATTGATTATTTAACAAATGACTGTCATTTAAAACGAATGATTCATCTACTTTTTCCTTGTTCACAGAAATGGCATTGGCCTTTAATTCCCGCCGCGCTTCTCCGTTTGATGAAAGGAAAGTCGATTCTTTTACCAGGGCATCAACGATGGATAACCCTTCAGAAATCAAGGATTTCGATACAACGGCTTGTGGAACACCTTCAAATACCGCCAAGAAATCGTCTGTAGATAGCTGTTGTAAGCTCTCCTTGGTTGCTTTTCCAAACAGGATTTCAGATGCGTTAATTGCTGCCTCAAGTTCTTTTTCTCCATGAACACGTTTTGTTATGTCTTCAGCGAGCGCTTTTTGTAAGATACGTAAATGAGGGGCTTCTTGATGTTGGCCTTCTAAATGTTCAATTTCCGATTTAGATAATAAGGTGAATATGCGAATATAATTTTGTGCGTCCGCATCACTGGTGTTGAGCCAATATTGGTAAAATTTGTATGGGCTAGTGCGTTCTTTCGATAACCAAACATTACCGCCTTCGGTTTTCCCGAATTTACTACCATCCGCTTTTTTGATGAGTGGTGTAGTCACTGCATACGCTTCCCCGCCCGATTTTCTTCGAATGAGTTCAGTACCGGTAACGATATTTCCCCACTGGTCAGAGCCTCCAAGCTGAACAATGCAATTTTTATGTTGGTTTAGATAATAAAAATCATATCCTTGAACCAATTGATATGAAAACTCGGTAAACGACATGCCGGTTTCTAAGCGGGATTTTACCGAATCTTTGGCCATCATGTAATTCACGCTAATGTGTTTTCCTACATCTCTAATAAAATCTAAAAAGGACATGTTTTGAAACCAGTCATAGTTGTTTACTAATTCAGCCGCATTCGGTCCGTCGAAATCCAAAAAGTGTGTTAGTTGTTCCCTTACGCCGTTAATGTTGTGATCTAGGGTTTCCTTGTCTAATAAATTTCGTTCTTGAGATTTCCCGGATGGATCACCTACCATTCCTGTGGCACCTCCAACTAAGGCGATGGGCTTATGGCCTGCACGCTGAAAATGTACCAGCGTCATGATTTGCACTAAACTCCCAATATGCAGCGAATCTGCGGTTGGATCGAATCCGATATATCCACTGCACATCCCTTTACTTAGCGCTTCAGCAGTTCCTGGCATGATATCATGTATCATACCTCGCCATGTCATTTCTTCAATAAAATTCATCCTAGTTTTTTGTTAATTCCTTGAATACAGCCTCTAAGCTCTTTTTCTCGAGTTTCAAGGTCATAATTAACCACCCCGCTTCTTGGGCTTTCTTTGAAACATTCTTACGGAGGTCTTGGTCCGTTACCCCTTCAATTAACCATCCATTACCTAAGGCTTTAACCGTGGTTACGCCCGGTATTTTTGAAAGAAGTTGGCTGCTTACTGCACCTTCAAATTCTATGTAAATCGTCTGTACTTCGGGGCTTGAATCTAAGGCCTGCTGGTTATTGTTGGCAACGATTTTTCCTTTATTAATGATTATTACACGGTCGCAGATGGCTTCAACTTCTTGCATAATATGCGTTGAGAGCATAATGGTTTTTTCTTTACCAATCGTTTTAATCAATTCCCGAATTTCCACCAATTGATTGGGGTCGAGTCCAGAGGTTGGCTCATCTAAAATCAATACTTGAGGGTCGTGAATAAATGCTTGTGCGAGCCCCACCCGTTGCTTGTATCCTTTAGAAAGCGCACCAATCTTTTTATGCTGTTCTAATTCCAATCCAACCATTTGGATCATTTCATTCACTCGATTTTTTAAGTCTTTTATTTTATAAATGGAACCCACAAAGTGAAGGTATTCTTTGACGTACATGTCAAGGTATAAGGGGTTGTTCTCTGGAAGATACCCAATGATTTTTCGTGTTTCAAGGTCGTCAACATCTACGGTTATGCCGTTCACTTTGATTGAACCTGAACTTGCAGGGATGTACCCTGTAATCATCTTCATTGTAGTGGATTTTCCTGCACCATTTGGCCCCAGAAAGGCCACGATTTCTCCTTTACCGATTTCAAAGGAAATATCGTTTACTGCGGCTTGTTCTCCAAAAAACTTAGTTAAGTGCTTAACTTCAATTGACATACCTGCGAAATTAGTAATTTTTAGTAGTCCACGCGGTTCTTGCGTGTTGTCCGCATAAAATCGCAATAAAAAATCCAATGAATGATGCTCCAGCTTGTGTTTCAAGACTATCCTCTAAACACATGGTGAAAAATACAATTACACTAAAGGCTAAGAGAACAAGGTGCTGTTCTTTGAATCCAATCCACCCGAAATAACAGATACCCCATAACAAAAGTAATAGCCCGATGACCCCAACACCCATCCAAGTGGTTAAATACATGTTGTGACTGCGGTTTCGGTTTTCGGGTTTAAGTGTCGAGCCTGTTTCGTTGTATTTATTTTCCATTTCACGGTTGATGTCTCCGATGCCAACCCCAAGCCACGGATGGTCATTAATAACCGCCCATGCCGTTTTCCAATAGGCGAAGCGTTGCAGCAGTGAATGTCCATTTGGGTCTTTGGCTTCATGCAGTTCAAATTTTAATTCTTCAAGGCGACTCCAAATCCCTCCATTAGCCGAATGCCGGCTGGTAAAGCCATTTTCAATATTTAACACGTCTTCTTTACTCAGTTTTTGAATAGATGTTGCCGTAAGTGCTACTTCGTTAGCACATAAATACCGTTCTGCCGTGCGTGTTAGTCCCTGTCCTTTTCGATCTAAACTATCTAAGGGAAAATCAGAGCGCAATGCCCAGGCTTTACGTGCCTCGTCGTCGGACTCAAAGGTTCCACAAGCCGGATTAGGTGTAGCAATAAGTTTAATTGCGATGGCTCCTACTACACCCACAACAAGTATAAAGCCGATACCAATCCTACGTGAAAAACGCGTCGACCGTATTAAATCATACCCGATAATAAGCATCACGAATGAAGCGCTAAGGATTGCACTAAAGGTTTGACTATATACGGTGTACATGAGAATAAGAATGAGGTAAGCCGTTAGTATCCACGTTGATACCACCTGCTTTTTCCAAAGGTTAAAAGCAAGAACACCAGAGAATGCCACTAATATCCCAAATCGAATGTGTGATCCAAACCAACTGAGTTGACGGATGTCCAAGGCCAAATTATTCTGAATCAATACGCCATAATGAATCACATTTAAACCGATAACAACAACGATTGCAAGCATCAGGACCTTCGTATATGTTATGATTTGTTGTTGCTTGAATGATAGCGTTCCAATATATAGTAGGGGCAAAGAAACAAGGGAAATCCGCACCCGAAGTCCATCCCAACCTTCGTTAAGATCAGCGCTCCAAGTAAGGCTTAATGCATGCAAACACCAAAACGCTAAGAGGATAAAAAGCCATTTATTTGAAAGAAGTCGCTGCCAAAATTCTTTGTAATTCCCAGCGACTATAAACAAAAAGGCATGTAAAATCAGCGAGACCGACATTAAAAACTTGCTGCAGGTCAAGCCAACTAAGAAGCTAAGACTTAAATAGAAGTAAATTGAATCTAAGTGTTTCTTTAAAAACCGCAATGCCCTGTTTATTTGATATGTAA
>CANHSL010000149.1 GCA_947463385.1 Flavobacteriales bacterium | reverse complement strand
TTAGACGATCGCAATCAAATTTCACAATACAAAAACATATGGTCTGATCCAACAGAAGAGCAAGCCATTGACCCCAAAAAACGAGATGAACTGCTCCAGAAAATGGCCCTCAACTGGAAAGCTGCTGATAGGTTCTTTACCCTCGAAGTGTTCGATGGGTTTTTCATGACCTACACCTACGACGAATCTGAGACCCTAAAAGCCTTAGAGCAGCAAAGTGATTCCTTGATTCAGGCATTTAACAAGGACTTGATTAATGATTCCCGATTAATGCCGGTTATTTTAGTAGATTCTACGAAAACTCAGGTCTTAGCCTCCAATGTTTCAACCTCTGATAAGCAAGCCCTTGCTGATTTAACAGCCTATGCCAAACGCAACGAACCCATTAAAATTGACCTAGGGAATCAAATCCAATGGTTGTTTTATGATCAGAGCCCGGAAGTCAAGCAATTGCGTTGGTTTCCGTACATTCAGTTTGGCTTAATTGCCTTAGTTGTTTTGATTGGATATTTAGTGTTTTCTACTTTCCGTCGTGCCGAACAGAATCAGGTTTGGGCGGGTATGGCTAAAGAAACAGCCCATCAGTTGGGTACGCCATTGTCCTCACTCTCTGCATGGGTTGATTTATTGGAAGCGCAAGCTGTGGATAAAGAACCCTTGGATGAAATGCGCAAAGATTTGATTCGCCTCGAAAAAGTTACGGATCGGTTTTCTAAAATAGGTTCTGAAACCAAGTTAGAATCGGCGGATGTAGTGCTTACCGTTACGCAAGTACTCGATTATTTAAGGGTGCGCTTATCCAATAAGATAGATATTCGCCTAGAGCAACCTACCGAGGCTTATACGGTTCCCCATAACATAGCGCTCATGGAATGGGTGATTGAGAACATCACAAAGAATGCCGTTGATGCCATGGAGGGTGTGGGTACCTTAACCGTGCGGTTTGAAAAAGAAGGGGGGTGGATTCACATTGAATTCGAAGATACCGGAAAGGGGCTCATGCCAAATCAATTCAAAACGATTTTTCAACCGGGGTATAGTACCAAAAAACGAGGGTGGGGGCTCGGACTTTCCTTAGCCAAACGAATTGTTGAAAGCTACCACAAAGGAAAAATTTATGTACTACGAAGTGAACAGGGAAAAGGCACCACCTTTCGAATAAGCTTGCCTTTATAAGTTCTCTAAATCTGGAATCCGCATCGCGACAAAGGATTTTAGCACCACTTCACCTACGCCCGGAACATCTACATGTATTAAGTATACGCCGCCGGAAACTGGAATGTTTGCCTCATTGCATAAGTTCCAATCTTGATAGGTGATTGGGCTGTCTTTCTTGAATTGCCGCAAGCGTTTGCCTTGTGCATTATAGATCGTAATGGTACAGCGTTCGGGTAAGTTGGTAATTTTTACCTTGGTGTCTAATTTCGTACGTTCGTAATCGGAATACGCGAAGTATGGGTTAGGAACGACATTGATTAATTTCAATCCTTCCTTCAGTGCATCATGCGACCCAACTTCTGTGGCGATCTCATCCATCGACCACCCATACATCGGCTTGCCGCCATTTGCACCCGTTGCCGTGAAGTTCTTGTATTCCTTGTTGATGCGTAATTTAATGGTTACGTCCGTGGCCAATAAACTTTGTCCTGGGGTTAATAATGGGTAAGAAATCCAAGTTAAACTACCGTATAAATCACGCTTAGCTTGTGCATTGTTCAATTCCACCTCTAAGTATTTTTGATACGCTATGTTCGTTGCGTTATTCTCCGCTTGGGATGGGACATATGCTGGGAAGTCAAAGCTAGTACCATATCCGTTAATGGTTTTTTGGTCGTAACTAAATACATAAATGGCATGCATTCCTCCCATAAGTGGGGTGCCTATATTACTCACTAAACGCTCTGTTGGATTCCAAACCATGTCTGCACCGTTTTCCCCGCCAAGAAACGAATTCTCTCCAAAGGCCATGTACAAACGTGCACCCGATTCCAAATCTACCGCATAGCCTGGGAACCACCCCATTCCGGTTCCTGTACCATCCGGATTTCCGAATTTATCTACACTTGGGCTTTTGCGTAAAACTCCGGCTGGAGCTCCCCCCACATTCAAGCCTGCTGATCGTCCCAATTCCACCACTGGACATCGCGTCCACTTGCTCTTATCGCTCGTTATAACAATATTCACACTAGGTAAAAAGGAAATGGATGCGTTAAAGCGTGAAGAGCCGCTAAAGAAGCCATAATAGGCCAAAGGCATATAATCGGCTTGAAACCCTGTTAGGCGGTGGGGTGCTATGGTTCCATCTAAAATGTCCTCATATTTTTGTGAGGGGTCAGCCCCAATATCATCTGGATAATTGCATGGATCCATATATACTGGACCATTGGGTTGACAATCGTTAATTGTCATAATATCATTTTCTGGTGTATAATCTCCAGAGCGAATCCAGTTGGTTGGGAAAAAGGCATCGTTATCCGGAACGCCCATCAACCAATGTTTAGAGGAATCTTTAAACGTCATGGATGCACCAATCATATCCGTAGTTTTCGCAGTAATGTTACCAATACCCGAAGGAAAATAATAGTTTTCTTGGTGGATTTGTACCGAGATTCCCCATGCCGGTATGATTTGTTCATTATCCCCTGCAATGGTAAGCTCTGAACTTACTGAATCCTGAATGGTTCCGCCTTTTGTATCGTAGCGATAAATCACCCAACTGGCCGTATCGGCTGCATTCCCTGGTGAGGTAGGGGTATAGTTTCTAAAACGACACTCAAAATATCCACTTTTGAGGTTTAAGGGGTCCACTACTTTGATGTTCACCGGACCTTGTCCATAATCATACTCGGGATCCTCCATAAACCCAGTATTCAAAATAGTATTCAAGGTAGCCTCTGTAAATTCTAAGGATCGATTTCCGTTTCCGTACCCATCGAGGCGTGTAATTCTGGGCGTAGACCCATAGCTTATTTGTTGATAGGTACCATTCGCTTCAGGCATTGGATTATGGGGTACACCTTCCATAACCTTCACTTCACCCATGGCACTTTTTCTACTGGCGATGTAGGGCATTTTTTGTCCATTCAGGCTCAAGGGGTCATTCGGATTGTAGGTTTCGTAGTTGTTGTATGCATAAGAAACCGCCATGTAGTAGTATTTCTTGAAATTTACCAACTTCGATTGCCCTTGCGCGAATAAATCATTCGTTACCCGGAAGCTGTGGCGAATCCCCTTGTTTTCACCATTAACCCGCTCCTTAGGAACACTAAACCCTAGTTCTTCATCAAACTCAAAATTGATAATCCGAGATACATTGTCCTTGATGTCACATTGAGCCACCAACCTTGATTTTAAGGGATTACTCAAGTCAGAAAGCGCCACCTGATTATTTGCTAATTGAAAAATTTGATACCCTTGAAAGCGGAATGTTTTATCTACGTTAGGATTTGATGAGACAATGAAGGGGTCATTTTCCTGATATTTTTCTTGATAGTTATTCGAGTTAATCGGGTTTGACAAGTAAAGAATGAGTTCATTATTCAATTCTTGAATTTCTAAGTTGGGTGCATGCGGGGCATCCATAACCTTGAAACAATTTTCGAATAAGGCCTGAGCCTTATCGTCGGCACGGCGTAAGGATTCCACGGAGGTAAAAGGGTCTCCACCGTTTGAACGAGCCCAAACAACTCCCACCGTAATGTTGTTAACTGCTCCGGGTTTAAGTAAGAAGGGTCCAGCGCTCTCCACAAATCGACGATCATTCGGGGTGTTATTGGCCGTTTGTTCCGTCCAATTTGGTTTAATAACACCGCCCGTTCCCCAACCCATAAAATCAGAGGTTCCAGGGAACATAAAATCGCAGGGGGTATTTGGATCGGCTTCAGGGTCAGAGATATGACCACTTCCACCATAAACGAACTTAGTTCCATCTTTCCAATAACCCCTCAAATAATTGTAGTAATCCGAAGAGGCAATGGGGTCAGTTTGA
>CANHSL010000148.1 GCA_947463385.1 Flavobacteriales bacterium | reverse complement strand
TAATTTGATGCGAATTTAACATATTTCCGCTGATTGTTGAAATTAACAGAATGGTAACCTTGAACACCTAGGGTATATTCAAAAAAACCCTTTATTTTTGTCCAATAAAATTGATTGCATGAAACAACTATTTACCTTACTTGCTCTTACTATCGCTACCTTATCGTTTAGTCAAACGAATTGTGGTGACTTATTCATTTCAGAATATGTAGAAGGTTGGTCAAACAACAAGGCCCTAGAAATCTATAATCCAACGAATCAGGCGATAAACTTAAATGGGTATTTCGTAGCGCGTTATTCTAACGGTTCGAGTACTGCAACGGTTGCGAATGCTGTTCAATTATCGGGAACGGTACAGGCGCATGATGTGTACGTTGCGGTGTTAGAGAAATTAGATACAGCAGGTACCGGACAAGAAGCTCCAATTTGGGATTCATTACAAGTTCGTGCAGATGGGTTCTACAGCCCCGTGTACAATACATCTAATGCATTTTACTGGAATGGTAATGATGCCGTTGTTTTAGCTAAAGGAACGCTTCCAGCGAACGCGGCTACCGTTATCAGTCCAGCGAATGTTCCAGGATTTGCGTTGGTTGATATTTTTGGTAAAATCGGAGAAAACCCAGCAAATGAAACAGGTTCCTCAGCAGGAAACGATGGGGCATGGGCAACTTCATTTCCATTCAACAACGGTCAAGGCGTATTAGTAACAAAAGATCACTCCATGATTCGTAAGGCAAGCATCCAAAAAGGGGTTACGACCCAAGTGGCGTTTTTTGATCCCTTATTAGAGTGGGATACGATTCCAGCGGTAATTGTTCGAATAGATCAAAACGGAAACCCCGTATTGGGCGGCAGCGGAAACCCAATCTTAGACGGAAATTGGAATTCCCTAGGAACACACGAATGTCAATGTAATCCGGCATCGGTAAACGACATGGACGAGTTGGCTTACTCCATCTATCCTAATCCTTCTTCAGGTACATTGTACATTAAGAATGCGGCTAATATTAAGCGTTTTCAAGTATTGAATGCTTTTGGACAAGTACTTTCTACGAGAGAGATTAACAATCAAGAGTTAGTCATCTTCCAAATTGAAGCATCTCGCGGTGTATATTTTGTAAACATCACCACAAAAGATGGTAAATCAGAGATTCGAAAAGTAATCATTCGATAAGTCATTCCCGCTTCGGCGGGATTTTTTTTCTATGAAACGTTCATTCTTCCTTAGCTTATTTTTAGGGTTTATTTGTTCAGTGTCCTACGGACAAACATCAAAAGCCCGCATTACAGGAACTATTACCGAAGGCTCTTCTAGTCAAACCGTTAGTGGGGCAAAAATCGAATTAAAATCACTCAAGACCGGTGCTGTCGTAAATCGCGCATTATCAGAATCCAACGGTTCGTATGAAATCAAGGATGTGCCTTTCGGAAATTACCGATTTACGGTTACCCTTATTTCTTTTGATACTGTTGTGAAAGAGGTGAAGATTTTTAAATCCGAACAGGTGGTCAACTTGAGCATGTCTGGAAGCTTGGAATTTGATGAAGTTCGTGTCATTGGTAATGTGGTAAAAGATGGACCTGTACCCATCGCAGTAACCAAGATAAGTACACAAAAAATCCAAGAGGAATTAGGCTCGAGAGATTTACCGATGTTGTTAAACGGAACAGCGGGAGTGTATGCCACGCAATCTGGTGGTGGAGACGGCGATGCTAGAATCAATGTGCGTGGGTTTGACCAACGAAATGTTGGTGTAATGATCGATGGGGTTCCAGTAAACGACATGGAAAATGGATGGGTATACTGGTCGAATTGGTTCGGATTGGACGCGATTACCGCGACGATGCAAGTGCAACGTGGACTCGGCGCTACCAAAATCGCAATGCCATCGATTGGAGGAACCATTAACATCATTACGCAAGGGATTGGAAACAAAAAAGGTGGGAGTTTAAAACAAGAATACGGTACGGGTAACATGATGCGTACCTCGATTGCCTACAATACAGGAATTCTTAAAGGAGGTTGGGGACTCACCGCAGCAGCAAGCTACAAACAAGCCACCGGTTGGGTAGATGGCACCCCAAGTCAAGGCTTTTTTGGATATTTAAAAATCTCGAAACAATTTGAAAAGCATTTAATAACCCTTTCCGGTTTCTCGGCACCGCAGCAACACGGACAGCGTTCGTTTCGTCAACCCATTCAATATTGGAGTGAAGATCAAGCGAAGCAACTTGGGGTAGATATCGACACCAATGCCTTTATGACCGACCTTGGCCTTCAATACAACCAGCATTGGGGATACCGTACCGTAGATGGCAAGAAAGAAGTAATGAGTGAGCGCATGAATTACTACAACAAACCACAACTCACCTTAAAAGATTTTTGGAAAGTGACTAAGAAACTTTCTATTTCTAATTTGGCCTACGTATCCATTGGACGAGGTGGAGGTACGGCGCTGTATAACTCTTCAGCAATCATTAGGGATTCAAACATGAACATCGATTGGGATCAGATGGTTGAGGCCAATAAGGTGAATCCGCTCTTTGGAACACCCAACATTGACATGCAATACTCTGCCACAGAAATTAAGAGTTCGCAAATCTTACTTGCTAGTGTAAACAATCATTTTTGGGTTGGGTATTTAGGACAGGTAAACTATGAAATCAAAAAAGGATTTGAAATATCTGGGGGCTTAGATGCTAGATACTACCGTGGTTCACATTATCAAGAAGTTAAAGATTTAATTGGCGGCGATTACTACATCGATTTATCCGATAAAAATGCGGCGAGCCCCATGAAACGTGTTGGCGATAAAATCGCTAAGAATTTATTTAATTCAAACCGCGATGGCTTGGTTTCTTGGTTAGGGGCATTTTCACAAGTTTCATACGAGACCAAAACCGTAAGTGCCTTTGTAAATCTAACGGGGATCGGAAATGGGTATCGTGGCATCGATTACTTTCAAAAACGCGAACTGAATCTTGGGGATACCATTTTACAGTTTGGATATGGCGACACCTTGACGTATAACGGTCAAACCTATCACAGCTATTCCGACGGGGTGGATTTCGTAAAAACACCATGGAAATTCATCCCAGGCTTTACCTTTAAGACAGGTGCTAGCATCAAGTTAAGTGAATTTGCCAGTGTGTTTATGAACATTGGTTACCTGAACCGAACGCCGATGTATTCCAATGTAATTGATAACAACTACAATAAGTTTTTTGGCGTGATCAATAACGAGAAGATTCTTGCATTGGAGCAAGGGTTCTCTTATGCGTCTAAAACCTTTGGTGTGAACGTTAACGTATATGCCACGAATTGGAAAAACAAACCATTCCCATATGGCGTAGCCGTACCAGATCCAAATGATCCAAGCGAAAACATTTACGTGAACATTAACGGCATGGATGCCGTGCACGTTGGCGGTGAGATTGATGTGGCGTGGGAAATTTCAAAAAAACTTTCTGCAGAATTAATGTTCTCTATGGGTGATTGGTATTGGAATTCCAGTAAAACCATTGTCATTCCACAATATGATTCGTTGGAATATACCTTTGATGCTCAAGGTGTTCATGTGGGAGATGCAGCGCAAACCGCGTTATCAGCTACCCTTCGTTACGAACCCATTAAAAATTTATATTTCAAGGGTCAAATTCAATATTTCGACCGGTACTATTCGGATTTTAATCCCTTCTCCTTGCAAGGCGCAAATGGCGGAAGAGAATCCTGGATGATGCCTTCGTACACCTTGGTTAATTTTTATGCAGGGTATCGATTCAAACTCAAAGAAGATGCGCTTGTGCTTTCTGGGAATGTAATCAACCTACTCAACAAGGCTTTTATCTCGGATGCTTCCAACAATATGAACGGAAGTAACCAAAGTTTTGATGCAACCTCATCCGCTGTGATGTTTGGTCAAGGGTTGCGATTTAATGTATCTTTGTCTTATCAATTCTAATTATGAAGAAAATTTTTACCCTCGTTGCGGCTTTAAGCACCTTAACACTTGGC
>CANHSL010000147.1 GCA_947463385.1 Flavobacteriales bacterium | reverse complement strand
TATGCAGGCGCACAGAAGAACCTTGGTCCAGCCGGTGCGACCTTGTATATCGTAAAAGATGAAATTCTAGGTAAATCTACCTCGCCGTTCATGCCTACCTATTTAGATTTAAAACAACAAATAGATAAGGAATCCATGCTGAATACCCCACCGGTTTTTTCAGTATATGTTGCGATGCTCAACCTCCGCAACCTCATTGCGAATGGAGGAGTTAAGGACATGGAGGCTCGAAACAATGCCAAATCAGGGTTATTGTATGCTGAAATTGACCGCAATTCACAATTCAGAGGAGCGGTTGAACGTGAAGACCGATCACACATGAACATTACCTTTTTACTCGAAGATGAGACTCGTGCGTCTATTTTTGATGCGATGTGGAAAGAAGCTGGAATCGTTGGCCTGCCTGGACATCGCTCGGTTGGTGGATATCGCGCTTCAATGTACAACGCCTTACCCATTGAAAGCGTACAAGTTTTGGTAGATGTTATGAAAGAATTTGAACGAAAAGCATAAGTTATGAAAATACTTGCAAACGATGGGATTTCCGCTGCTGGCCAACAGGCCCTAGAAAACGCAGGATACACGGTAATTACTGCTAAAGTAGCACAAGATGATATTCCGAACTACCTCAACACGGAAGGCGTAGAAATCCTTTTGGTGCGCAGTGCAACCACAGCGAGAGCCGCGTTAATTGATGCGTGTCCGAACTTAAAATTAATCGGAAGAGGTGGTGTAGGAATGGACAACATTGATGTAAGCTATGCGAGAGAAAAAGGAATCACGGTGATCAATACCCCTGCATCTTCTTCTCAATCCGTTGCAGAATTAGTGATGGGCCATCTATTTTCAATTTCTCGCTTTATGCATGACAGCTTTAAGCACATGGAGCACGGTGATTTTTCCACCTTAAAAAAGAACTATGGTAAAGGGGTAGAACTACGAGGTAAAACCATTGGGATTCTTGGGTTTGGTCGAATCGGACAAAGTTTAGCGTCGTATGCCTTGGGTGCAGGGATGCATGTAGTTCCCATTACGCACACTCAAAAAGAATTCGAAATTCCAGTATTAATCGGAAATGGAAGCCAGGTGTTAGTTAAACTCCAAAGCGCAACGATGTGCAATGAAACCCTTGGATTACTCGACTATTTATCGATTCATGTCCCTAAGCAAGCCAATGGATCCGCAGTTATTGGAACTTCGGAATTCAGCGCCATGAAAAAAGGTATTCGACTTGTTAACGCTGCTAGAGGCGGGGTAATTGATGAGCAAGCCTTATTGGATGCCTTAGCGAATGGAACGGTTGCGGCAGCGGCCTTAGACGTATTTAACAACGAACCTAATCCGGACCAACGATTAATTAGTCATCCCAATATCGCATGTACTCCACACATTGGTGCAGCGACCAATGAAGCGCAGGACCGAATCGGTGAAGAATTAGCCGAACTGATTATTGGTCAATTCGGCCGCTTCTAACAAGTTATTACGCTTGAATTTCGATTCCGATGATTTCGTCGCCTTGACGAATATCATCTAATACATCCAAGCCTTTAGTTACTTTACCAAAGCACGTATGATTTCTGTCTAAATGTGCTGTGTTATTTCTTGAATGGCATACAAAAAACTGGGATCCCCCGGTGTTTCTTCCGGCATGCGCCATAGATAGAACACCTCGCTCGTGATGCTGTAATTCCCCATCTAATTCACAATCTATTTGGTAACCTGGTCCACCGGTACCTGGCATTCCTGATGCACCCGGACGAGAATTTGGACACCCTCCTTGAATCACAAAATCAGGAATAACTCGATGCCATGTTAAGTTATTATAATATCCCTCCTCTGCTAACTTTTTAAAATTAGCTACGGTGTTAGGTGCATCGGTATCATAAAGATCCGCCACCATGTTTCCTTTTGATGTTTTAATAATCGCTTTCATTGAATAATTTTTTGACAAAAATACATCGGAATGCTGTTGAAAACTCCGTTAATAAGATAAAACATAGAAAAAAAATAATCGGGAAACCTTAGCTATTTTTGTAGGTAACCTCAAATACTCAGTTAAACGATGTTTTCCAGTATTTTAAAGAAAAAATTAAGCGAAGATCAAGTTTCGAATATTTTCATCAACGGAATATTTGATGTGATTGATCGCGGATTTGAGTTGGTTGCAGGTGCCATCAACGAAGATCCATGCTTCATAAGCTCTCCTTCCATAGACAGCAAGAACGTAAATGAATTCGCCCTGATTGTAATTACAGGAAATATCATTGAAATGGAACGCTTATTCGATGGTCAATCTGGCACGAGAGTAATCAATCTAGTATACGACAAATTGGCAAGCGTCTATAAAATGGAAGAGTTAGAAATGCGTCAATTAATCCAAGACTATAAGTCGTACATGAAGCGGGTGAATATTCCATCTAAAACCACGCTATATGCGATGTCAAAGGCTGTATTTCATAAATATGGCTTAAACGAGTACCAGGACGATTACTTCAAGCGCATGAATACACCAAATCCGGTATTCCTAAAGCGCATCGATGAGTTAATTGCACCCTTCTTATGGAACTGGGAAGCATTCTTCAAAAAGTATCGAATCTAAGACCGACTTATTTCGTTGGAGTTTCTTGCATCAATCGGTTTAACCATCGCGCCACAAGGATGATTACAACTCCTGTAATTAACGCATAGATACTCAGTTGTAAATATCCGTTGGTATATCCATCTAATCGAACGCTCAATGGAGCTTTTTCATCTGGGTTAGACATCCCCGCACCAAGAATTCCCGCAACATACTGTCCATAGGCGGAGGCCAAAAACCACATACCCATCATAATTCCCCACAAGTGTTTAGGCGACAATTTTGTCATAAGTGAAAGACCAATTGGTGACAAGAAAAGTTCACCAATTGAAATCACTAAATACGCTACGGTGAAAAGCCCTAATGAAGCAAGGCCGTCACTATTGAGCCAAAATCGCATCGCGTAAAAAAGATAAAAGGAAAGGCTTAAGAAAAGAAATGCTAAGCCAAATTTAGCGAAGTAATTAGGTTCTAACTTTCGCTTATTTAACCACACCCACAACATCCCGATGAGTGCACTGAAACAGATCACAAAAAACGAATTAGCTGAATTATTAACCACATTTGAATCAATTTCAATTCCCAGCATCTTACTAGAAACTAAATCGCGTGCAAACAGGCTCAAGGAACCGCCACTTTGCTCAAAAAACGACCAAAATATAATGGATAATAAAATAAAGATAATCGCGGCCACCATTTTCTTGATTTGCGCTTTGTCCAATTTGGTCATCTCATACACGATATAAATCAAAGTGACTGGTCCAATGATATACATGAATAAGTCAGTATACGCTGTTTTTCGAATCATGATATAAATCAAAGGCAACACAGCGAGGGTACCGGCATAAACAAACCAACGATTTCTGCGATCCGTAGCGGGTGATTCTGAAGCTGGAGAAATCCCAATCGGTCCTAAGAACTTTCTTGTTAATATAAAATTCAATAAGCCTAAGGCCATAAAAACACCAGACAACAAGAAGGCAATATTCCAGCTGTAGGTTTTTCCTACATAGACACAAAGGCCACCGCCTAACAATGCTCCGATATTGATACCGGCATAAAATAGGCTAAATCCAGCATCTCTTCGCGGATCGCCTTCGCGATACAACTCCCCAACCATTGTTGAAATATTGGGCTTGAAGAATCCCGTTCCTACGATGATTAAACAAATACCATAGAAAAAGAAGTGCTTCGCATCTAGGCCCATTACGATACTGCCTAACACCATCAAAATACCACCCCATAAGAGCGAACGTTGAAACCCTAATATTTTATCCGCAAACAATCCTCCAACAAAGGTAAATGCATAGACAAATGCCTGAATCGCTCCATATTTCAGGTTGGCTGCATCATCTTGAATCAACAAAATATCGGTCATGAAAATAACTAACATTCCTCGGTTACCATAAAAACAGAACCGTTCCCACATTTCAGTAAAAAATAGATACCAAATCTGTTTTGGGAACTT
>CANHSL010000146.1 GCA_947463385.1 Flavobacteriales bacterium | reverse complement strand
GGAGACTTTTCATTGGTCTTTTTTTCCTCTGATATTTCATCGCCTGGCTCAACATTTCAAACCATACATCAAGATGGAAATGATTTTGCCGTAGCGCTGAATGTACCACTTGTCGATTCAAATGAAGTGAATGGCGCCACCCAGATTTACCCAGATACCCATCGCATTTCAAGCGATTCCGAATTCACCAACGAATCTAATGAATTCACAGACGAGCAAATTATTGCACGGGCGAATGAACTGAACCCACTCACATTGGATATAAAACGAGGTGATTATACCTTAAGAGACTTGCGATTAATACACCGAGGCACACCAAATAATACGGATGACCATCGTCCGTATTTATCTGTAATTTTTCTCCCATCAAGCCAAAATGAAGCACCACGTTTTGAGGTAATCCAAGAAGGACTGGATCTATTTGTTCAATTCAAAGAGGAAGCATTCCCAACGGGAAACATTCGGTTAATCGATTACGCCAATACATTTGGTAGGCTTGTTATGGCATATGCTCAATCCGACCGCGTTCATCGTCCTATCTCTAAAGATGTAAGCGACCAATTGGATGAGCGTGCCCTATATTGTTTGCGGTTTGCAAAATTTGAAGATGAGGCGTTGAATGATCGTATTGTACGAACCGACGGCACCAGCCAGGAATTGCTTAAGGAAATTCAAGTTGCAAAAGATGAATTCAGAAAAATCAAGTCCGAGTCTTAAAAAGGGAGCCCAACCAATCGCTCAAGTTGCTTGAATTTACGATGTCCTGCGAATACGATATCCCTGAGGTTTCACTTACCACATAATGAATCCATCTTCTTGGAATGAATAACACTTGATTTTCTCCGAGATCTCCCTCCCACAATTCCATCGTTCCACAGGGTAACTGTGCGATGAGTGGATTTTAAAAATCGTTGAAGCCGTTGGGTAAGCGAGGAAATTGCTCCTGTTGAACCGTAGCATGATGCTCGGGACTTATGAGGTATGCTTTTTTCCGGCCTTTTAATTGAGAAATAGCTGTATGCACGGAGTCGTGGTCATAATGTGCATTAGAGACTGAAAAAGCGGGATGGATGAATAACAAATGAGGACTGGTAATACCATGCATTTGAAAAAAGTTGGATTTGAGGTTCAAGAGGTAATTCCTCTCCTCTATCCATGGAATTCTGAATCCTTCGATTTCAGGAAATATGCTTTCGTTCAACGAAAGTGCATAGTGTCGAAACTTGGTTTCTTTAACCGAGTCCAACCGCTCCTCTATTACGTCGAACCCTTTGGGAAATAGACAATTCGGGGGTGAATTTTCCACGTAATCCAGATAATTATGAAATAAGCCTTCTCGAATTTCTCGGTATGGTATACTGTCAAAGGTTTTTATCTTTTGTTCTTTTGGAACTTTTTGTATTTGAGATAATGCACTTTGCAATAAGCTCGAAAGATCGGCCTCGATTAAAAAAGGCGTTTCTTGCGCAAAATGAATGGAGAATTCTTGTTCGTCCAACGGCGAAAGCAACGGTATGGTTACCCGTCTTGCATTGAGCTTTGGAAGAAACTGGTAAGGAATTTGCATAAACAAATAAACGAAAAAACCTTAAAATGTAAAGGCTTCATAGAAATTAAATTCCGATTCAAATTGTTCATTAAGTTGTGAATTCAAGCGTTCAAAATCCTCTTTCCAAGGTGCTATTTTACGGAAGTACTCCTCCATTTCAGACTCATATCTCGACATTCCTTTTACTCCTTCCCCTGGTTTACGACTCGTAAGCGGTCCAGTGGGTTTTTGAACGGACTGTATACACGCCTTCAGAGAAAGATACTCTTGGTAGCATTGTAAAAAAGTGTTCAATACCAAAAACCGTTCCTGCAGCTCTCTGAATTCATCGGCCTGTTCGGCTCCTTCATAATCTTGAACGTACGATAAGGCAAGCTCAGGCTGACGCGCGTACATGGACCATTCCATCAGCAACCAATAAGCCCCGAAAGCATAATATTCTTCCGTCACTCCCTTGGAGAAATGCACCAAGTCATCCATGGACTTTCGTGCCTCTTCGCGTTGCACATAATCACCATTTATGCAGAGTAAACGAAAATTAACCAAAGCCTCCTTGAAAAAGTTGGGGTCATAAAAAAACAACTCACACGCCTCCTTACAATCCTCTAAAGCCGCATTAAAATCGCTTTGATATTGATAGCAAACTGCCCGCTGATACACCACAAATGCCCGGCTTCCTTCTTCCATTTCTTGAGTCAAAAGGGAACTAAATGTTTCAATCGCTTTATTAAATTGATATTCATTGGCGAAAACTACACCAATTAGTTCGACACAGGATAAAAAGTAAGGATCTCGAGAAGGCACCATACTGAGCAAGTAAATTGCATCTTGAGATTTTCCTTCTTTAGCTAAAAGAAGGGCTTTTACCCTAAGAATACGTCCGTCTAATGGATAAACGTTGATCACCTTGTCGATCATATCTGCCACCACTTGTTTATTACCCCTTACAAAACACAGGTCCAGGGCCAAGCCCAAATCGGAGGGATCCATTTTTTCACGAAGGGTCGCTTCGTCGACGGTTTCTAATTGTTTCAAAAGATTTTCTGCTTGAATTTCGTCCATGATATGGGCTTGACTTGTCGAAGGATACTTATCAAATATAATATTACTTTTGGAAAAAACAGCGGAAGCTATAGGCATTAACGTAAAGTCGAAGCAGTTTATAACAATGAAATTTAAGCAATGAGCCGTATTCACCTTTTAAACCAACTCGCAACCAGTGAATGTCCGTATAATTTTGGTGCGGGAGTTCCTCCACTTGATCAATATCCTGCTTTTGATCCTGGTTATTTTTATCGCGTGTTTTTAGAAGAATTCCCCAATAAACCTGTTTTGCATTACCATCAATCCGAAGGCTTTTTGGGGGAACTAAGTCAACGGGTATTTCAAAAAGATGGATTCTCTGATGCGAAAGGCGGGATAATCACCAACGGCGTTCAAGAATCTATCACCTTGGCTACTTTGCTTTTCAAGGACTCCTGCGTGGCATGCACCGATCCTTTTTATCCAGGATTCGTGGATGCCGTAAAAATGTCAGGTAATGACACGTGCTTCATCGATAGTGAACATTGGTTGGAATCGCTTGAATCACTAGTCCCCGGATCGCTATTTTACATAAGTGCCGATTTTGCAAATCCAACCGGAAAGCGAATTACGTTGGATGAACGAAAGCAATTGCTGGCAATCGCTGAGAAAAATGACTTTTATATTTTTGAAGATGCGACCTATCGTCCATTTTTTTTAGACCACTCCTTACCATCCTTAGTGTCTATGGCTCCTGAGCGGGTATTTCATTCGATTTCTTTCTCTAAAATTCTTTCTCCTGGACTACGCGTTGCCATGACCCATGTGCCAAGTGCATTTCGTGATGCATTCTTGTCTCTTAAAGCCAATGTCAGTTTAAATAGTTCTGGGTTCACTCAAGCCATTGTGGGTGGTTGGCTCCTAAAGAATGAATTCAGTTTAAGTAAGCACCTGGATGCGTTTAAAAATCTCATGCGCAATAAACAAGAATTTTTACTTACGCAACATGTGGCATATGAGGGTGGTTTCTTTGTTGAAATGACACTGCAACATCCGTCAATCGATTTAGCCTGGTGCACGGAATTATTGGCTAAAGAGGACGTAGCGGCATGTCCAATGAGTTTGTTTTCTGATAACTTAACGCATCACAATAAACTGCGGTTAGCCATTGCTAAAATTTCCCTTGAAAACCTTAAGGTAGGTTTCATGAAAATCCATAACTTTGTAGGCTCGTGATTATTAAGGAACATTCAGGAATTAAATTTGTAGAACTATTCGTTGGAATGGGGAAAATGGTGTCTTGGTGGCATCAATATGCCCTCGGGTTTCAACTTAGGGGTCAACGGATTTACCAAGGGGTGCACGGCAAAGAAATTACGTATTGGCTGCAACAGGGGAATGCGAATTTACTCATTACGTCTGCACTTGAACCTGCTGCGCATGACGTTGTTTCTTTTGTAGACAGCCATGGAAATTCTATCAAACGATTTGCTGT
>CANHSL010000145.1 GCA_947463385.1 Flavobacteriales bacterium | reverse complement strand
TTAGAATTAATGCAGTATGAGAAATATGGACTATGGCATCACGACGAATACCAATGGTTTGTATTGCGAAGCAAACGTCCATTCAAGGAAGAATCCATCGATGCGAGTTTATCGTTTTATCAAAAAATCAAACGAAAAATCAAGCGGTGGAGGATTAAGCGAATAAATAAATAACCGGGTGCTCCCTTCGATCCGCCCAGGCGGACTCAGGGAACGCACTCTGCCGCCGCTAAACTGAACGAAACTTTTCCCTATGATTCCAGCGGAATCATTTATAATAAACCAATCAAATCTCATGAAATATGCGACCCCTACTGGGGTCGAACATCGTCTTGGGGGCTATTAAACCAACATCATGGGATTCCGATGGAATCCGAAAGGATTCACCCTAGAAGGCCTCATGAACCAATCCGATATCCGGGACTGTAATCAGTTGGTGGGTTAGTTAAATGTTTTCTCCTGGGTGCGGCCCTTCGACCTCGTTTCATTTCACTCACTTCGCTCAGGGACCTTGCACCCGGTAGCTATGCTACTTCAAAAAATAATCCCCCCACGCATCCATTTGACTTATGGAATTTGGACGGAGCAAGATTTCTCGCTTGGCGTCCAATAAAAACATGGTGGGGGTTCCGAACACGTAGTATGAGGTAGCAATGGGGCTGTTCCATTTGCCGTAATCGCAGTAGGACGTGAAGGGAAACGCTTGCACAAACTGCTCAAATGCTTCTTTGGTTTCGTCCAAGGAAACAAAGACCACCTCTACCCCTTTGCCTTTCCATTTTGGATACAGGTTGGCAATTTTGGGAACCTCTTCCTTGCAGGTTTCACACCAACTGGCCCCAAAAACCACCAAGGTGTACGGACTTTTAAGTTCGGATAGTTTCTTGAGTTTCGGAACAGAAGTTTTCAAATTGACCTTAAATTCCATGTCGGGAGCAATGTTCCCTTTTTTCATGGCTCTGTAGGTTTCGAGTTGTTTTGCCAGGTCGGAATTGAGGGTGCAACTGCTCTCGTTCAAGACTTTCAAGGCAAGGTATTCCGACGCCTGAAACAAGGAGTGACGCTCAAGCAGGTCGAACAGGTAATCCGTGACTTCATTAAGGCGGGATTCGTTTTTTACGAGGTGCAGCATCATGGAATCAATGGACACCTTCATTTCGAGATACACCGAATCCAAGGAACGACCGGAATTTTCTAGGAGCCAGAAATGGCTTTCGATGGCGTCTTTGAGTAAGCCGCTGCGGTAGAGGCGTTCGTCGGTGTAATCGAGTGTTCGAAAGGCAGTGAGGGTTGCTGGAATTTCTTCGGTACGGTATTGGGCAATGGTGGAAACGTCGCTCACCAACCTTCGCATGGGCAAGTACCAACGGACGTACCACGAAGGATTGAGTGCCTCGAGATAGGCTTGATCTTCTTGTTTGATGCGAACCTTTTCGGATTGGATGGCCACGGAGGGAACGGCTTGAACAGCGAAGAGGCTGTCAAGGGTGTAGATCTTTTCCAAATAACCCCACGCACTGAGCGCTTGTTCGCGTCGGGGATGTTGAACTGCGTAGGTGGCGAAGGCTTGGTTTTGCTGACCGTCAAGGATCTGAACGCTTTCGGAATAGCTGAGGTGACCGCCACCAAGGCGAATGCGTTCGTTTTTATCGAGGATTAAAAAATAGGGTTTATTCTCGGCCGTGATGAGGTAGCCAATGGCCGGTTTATCGGTTTTAAAGGAAAACGAAAAGGAACCGTTTGGCCCTACCCTAACGCTGTCGAGGGTACGTGATTGAATGCCTTGAAAGGTCCCAAAACGCACGAGTTCTCCCGCCATGGAAGGAAAGGTAGCGGTGATGGTTTGGGCCCGGACAAGAACTCCCAACAAGAAACATCCTAAAAGTTTTATAATTTTAAACATTCTCTGTTTTAATTAGACGTTAACAACCGAAAGAAAATTAAGTCTTAACCAAAAGATAAAAATAACTTTTTATGTCCTGTGAACAAGATAAAATTAATCTTTTACTCAAGAATGTCAAAATTTAAGGGGATATGGTTAAAATCGTTAGAAAAATCGAGAACTTTCAGACGCGAGACAACTCATGTATTACTCCCATTAACGACTTAAAAGACTAATTTTAAGTCATCACGATAACTAAAAAGACTAACTTTTGGTCTTTACGATGACTAAAAAGAATAACTTTTGGTCATTACAATGACTTTTAGTACCTTTGAAATAAAAAAAATGTTTGAAAGAACCATCCAATCGCGAATCATTGAAAAAATGTACCGTGGAAAAGCTATTATTTTGGTAGGGGCAAGACAAGTGGGCAAAACTACATTGATCAAGGAAGTCTTAAAAGGTCAAAAATATCTATTTCTTGACGCGGACGATCCTTCTACACGAAATCTGTTGCAACAACCAACCACAGAGCAAATCAGAACCATTATCGGGTATCATAAGTGCATTTTTTTGGATGAAGCCCAACTAATTCCAAGCATTGGCTTGACCCTTAAAATTATCACAGACCAATTCAAAGATGTGCAAGTTTTTGTTAGTGGTTCTTCCTCATTTGAATTAGGCAATGTGTTAAACGAGCCTTTAACAGGCCGAAAATGGGAGTATGAGTTGTTTCCTATTTCTTGGGAAGAATATGAGCATAAAATCGGTGTAATTAAGTCAGAACAGCACATAGAAAATCGATTACTTTACGGAATGTACCCAGAAGTAATCAACAACCAAGGGGACGAGCGTGAGACCTTAAAGAATCTGGTAAACAGTTACTTATACCGCGATTTATTATCTTTTTCAGAAATTCGAAAACCTGAGGTATTGGAAAAACTTTTGCAGGCTTTAGCATTGCAGGTTGGGAGTGAAGTAAATTACAATGAATTGTCCAATTTGCTTGGAATCAACAAAATTACCGTTCAGAAATACATAGATGTTTTAGTGCAAGGCTATATCATATTCAAATTGAACAGCTTTAGTAGAAACGTACGCAATGAAATCAAGCAAAACCGGAAAATATACTTTTACGACAATGGCATTCGAAATATGCTGTTAGGCAATTTCAATCCCTTGGATTTAAGAGCGGATAAAGGTGCCTTGTGGGAAAATTTTTTAATGGCTGAACGGAGAAAGCAGCACGTGTACAAAGATACCTTTGCTAAGATGTATTTTTGGAGGACCAAGCAGCAGCAAGAAATCGACTTGGTAGAAGAGGTGAATGGGGAAATAAACGCCTATGAATTTAAATGGAAACCAAAGAATACTAAATTTCCCCAACGCTTCATCGATGCCTACCGCGCCAAAGGGACCATGGTGGATCGAGAGAATTTTAGATCCTTTGTAACTATCCAAACCGACCTAAGCGCTATTCCCTCATGATCCTATTCTCCTTTGGTTACAAATCGAATAACATTCTTTCACGCAACAAAAACCCTAAGGTAAATCAGCTGCCTTAGTCTATTAAGCGGTTTCCGCTCGTTATACTAAGCATAAACTACTGAGTGAGTTCCCTGAGTCCGAATTCTAAGACCCCAGCAAGCTCAGTTCTAGCAGAAAATAAGTTAGCCATGCCTTCATTTACATCAGACTAATCTTTTATACACCGAAGCGAAAGTCCAAAACCTCTTTCGCTTACATTTTGTGAACCGTCAGTTCTCATAGATTTAGATTGAGTACCAACCGCTGTGCTAGACCAATAGTAGCCTACAGTACCAACATCGTTCATTGTACCTTGCGGGTAGCGTCTACCTCCCAAAGTCCACTTAAGGGGCGATCCAAATGCACCTAGATTATTCGCGGCTCCCCAACTTGAACATTCCGCCACAAACTCAGCTTCCGTTGGCACTCGGTAAGCACTAGGACAAGGATTGTTAATCCCGTTTACTCCTTGCCATAAATTCGCATTCTGTGGGCTCCGCCAATCATAATTTCCTGTAGTACTAGTTATAAAATTTCCATGAGCAGGTTGGTCTATATTAGAAAGGGTGGCCGTTGTAGGAACGAACCGGCACTGGTGCCCGTCCGTAAATCTTCCCCATTGGTACAAATTCCCATACGCATTTTGGTCTGTACTAAATGA
>CANHSL010000144.1 GCA_947463385.1 Flavobacteriales bacterium | reverse complement strand
CCTAATGAACTTAAGCGGGGCAAACTCTATGAACAGCTACTTAATCCGTTGGAAAGCCCCATTTTATTGACTAATATTTCATTGAATGAGCGATTATTTAACTTACAAATCAAAGGATTTACAAAAGGCTCCGACAACAAACTAATTATTGATGCCCAAGGAAAAGCAATCAACCAAGCCATAGAAGAGCGCACACGAAGTTTATTTCAGCTCCTAGGAGGAAGTTCGAACTTATTCAAAAGTATGTTGATGGCAGCGGGAGATGGGAGCTTTACGGAAGGCATGCTACAAGAACGAGATAAAGATGAGAATGGAAGTTTTAACAAGGGTCTTCCTCGGGCTATTGGACTATTTCCGTATGAAGTTGACATCGAAAAGGATAAGAAAAATTTAAGAACAAAACGAATTACCTCGAAGGATTTATGGACCATAGGCAATCAGAAGCAAACGCAGGTGCATTTTGATGTATGGGGCTATAACAGCACGAACCAAACCACCGTAATTGTTGAGAAAGGTGGTAGACAGTATCCCCTTTTCGGATCTCAAACCACGCGCTTCTTAACACCTGATTCAACCTTTTCAAAAGGAAGTACTTTCATGAAGGTGCTTAATGATTTGAATGATGTTACCTATAAGGAACTGAAGGAAGAGTTGGAAGGAAAAAATGGATTAAATCAACAAGTAATTCAAGCGCAAAAGCAACTTGGAGAAATAGAAACCATAATCAATCAAAAAGAAGGGGATTTAGGCGAACTCTACAAAGAGGACTACCGAACAAAGAACCGCGCGAAGCGAAAAGAATTGAAGCAACGAAAATACGATGACCCCAGTTTAGCGCTGAAACCAAAGACGAAAGCTAGAAAAAAAGCAAAGAACAAACACCAATCAGACCTTGTTGAACTGTATGCCGGATATGATGAAACGCTTGCACTGGTGGAGAGTTTAATCACAGAACGGGATGAATTAGCAAAAGAATTTAATCACCGCGATAAGATTTATAAACGGTACATTCAACTTCTTGGCGAACATTGGATGCCTTTCACGGAATTGAACGGGCTCTACACCTTTGAAGACGGGACCACGTTTGATATCTTCACACAAGATTTAACCTTCCCCCCAAGTGATTCAAGTGAGCTTGTAGAAGTTAGGTTGCTGTCGATCCCTGAAGATTATGAGGGAGAATCCTCTGATGAAATTATGATGCACCTTTCTATGGTTGATGTACGTCCGTTTTTTGATGCGGATTTTGAAATTAATTTTGAAGATGTATTTGAACCGGACGCATACAAGTTTGAAGGCCGAATATTCACAGAAAAAGACACTGCTTTTTTTAAAAAACTATTTGAATCTTACAGCAAAAACCCACTCCCAATTGAGTTAAAGCTGGATGGAATAGGAATTGGGATGTGGAAAGACAGCGCAATCGTTCGTGACCAGGAACAGCATGAACGTTCCTCCTATCCAGGAAATACGACGGAAGAGAAACAACTCAGCCGTGCTACATGGGATTTTAAGTCACTTAGGCATGCGGGCTTACAAATTAAAATCAATCGTTCGTTAATCATTCACATTGAAAGTTCAACAGATCCTGTCATATCGAACTTGGCATCCACGGTGCTACCGATAGAGTCCCTTTTAAAAAACAATGACATAAGCAAGAACGAATTGTTATCCGTATTAAGAACGCGTTCAATCTTAATTCAAACGAAAAATGAATTAATCGCAAGCTGTCCAAGGTACCTCAGTACACAAAAAGCCAAAAAATTCATCGATCAATTAGAAGAAAGTGTGGCACAGAGTAAGTACTATATCGGAAATAAAGTCATTAAAATCCCTAAAATCAAAGAATAAGCTTACTGCAAATACTTTTCGGGAAAATTCAAAAGGTACAAGCGAATCTTAGCTCGGGTTACACAGGTGTAAAGCCATCTTATATATTCTTGCTTTTCCATATTTTCAGGGATGAATCCATAATCTACAAATACGGTATCCCATTGTCCACCCTGGGCTTTGTGGGCGGTAACACAATAGGCATATTTAATTTGCAAGGCATTAAAATATGGGTTTTTAAGAATGAATTGATAGCGTTTTCGTTTATTTCGTTCGTGCATATAATCTTTTTCAATCTCAAAGAAAAGGACTTTCAATGTTTCTCTCGGTAAATTGGGTGCATCTGAAAACAGCGTGTCTTTAAAACAAATTACGGTACGTTCTTTATTCGGCTCGCTGGTAAAACTAACCACCGCATGAATGAAATCAAACCCATAAAGATGTTCTTCTTTAATGATCCGTATGACCTCCATCATTTCTCCATTCGCGATTAAACCCATTTCAGAATCAGCCGCCCAATGGTAATTATTTTTAACTACCATCAACCATTCCCCACGCACCACGGATTCTTCATACTGGAAGAGTCGATTTCTAATTTCTTGATTCCACTTTCCAGCCCGTTTATTGGAGATGGTTAGCATTACAAAGGACTCATCTCCGTCTTTTCTTGAAGATTCCAAGGCTTCTAATAATTCGGAGCCATTGATTGAAAATACTTCTTTCCCCAAGCTCGTAAAATAAGGAGGTTCGAAATCAGATATCGTTCGCAGATGGGTGGCAATCCTTGTGATTTGTGAATCTGCTGCTTGCCTGACGACCTCTGTTAGGGTATGAGAAAAAATAGTTAATCCGGGGTAATGATACTGCAAATATTCGAGGTGTAAAGCCGGTGAATCCGTTTGTCCGACCGGTGGCAACTGACCGGGATCCCCAACCAGCATTAAGGAGCACCCTTCACCTGAAAACACATAATCCATTAAATCCTGTAGCAAACTACCTTCTTGCTGAAGTGATTCCACCCCTACCATGGAGGCCTCATCCACGATAAATAAGGTATTTTTATACAAATTCTTCGCTTTTACCAACCCGCTTCCTTCCATCCCATCGGATAAAAAGTAAATCAACTTATGGATTGTTCCCGCCGGGTGATCTGCATACATCGCCATTACCTTTGCTGCCCTTCCTGTAGGTGCAATTAATTTCAATTTACGTTTCTGTTGAATAAAATTTGAAACTATATAAGAAATCAAGGTGGTTTTACCGGTTCCAGCGTAACCTTTAAGCACAAAACATCGGCGCTGCGAGTCCGCTTTATCGAACCGAATAAAGGTTTGAATGGCTTCTGTTTGGTCCCTCGTAAATTCCATATACAAAGTTCTTAAATAAACCGATAGCGAACATATTCCTAGGGCTTAAGTTAAATTAATTGTAGCTTTGTGGATAAGATGCGTACGTTCACAATTCTATATGAAGAATACAAAGTTTCCTTGCTTACAGAGGAAAACACATTTCATTGTGATATACGTTCGAACACGGAGCCATTAATCCATGAAGAAATCAAGAGTTTTTTAAAAGACAACTCAAATTCTTCCTTTCTTCACGCGCCTGATTTTACCCATGCAGTGGTTGGATTAAGTCATATGGCAATGCCCAATGCGGTATTCGAGCAGGCACATGCCGCAGCATATCATTCGCGTATGTACGGCACCTTGAACTCAACGCATGAATTACACAACACCTTAAGTGCTAATGCCCAAGTTCAGTTGATTCATGCACAGCCCATGTGGTTAAATGGATTCGTTGCGGCGCAATTTAACGGAGAGCCAATTCACAGTATGCATCAGCTTTTACTTTCTTCGTTACAGCGCAACACGGGATATACGATAGATCTTCATTGTTTTACTAATCAATGCTACCTCGGTGTGTACCGCGACCAAACCTTGTGGTATTCCGATTTTTTTGAATTCACCTTAATCGATGACATCATTTACATGCTTGTAAACATGTTGAATCAATATAAATTAAGTACGGAGGGGGCTTTACTGCGCTTAAGTAGTACTCACCCCACCATTCAACCGGCACTGATTAATGCTTACTTGGAACGCATTGAACCATTAAATCTTTTAGCCATAGAATCCCGAGACATTCGCACCCTTTTTGATCACATCGTATGAGAATCATTTCAGGATATCTAAAAGGCCGGTCTTTTTCGGTACCATCAAGCTTTCCGTCTAGACCCACT
>CANHSL010000143.1 GCA_947463385.1 Flavobacteriales bacterium | reverse complement strand
GTGGTACATTCAGCGCTACGGCAAAATCATTTCCATCTTGATGTATGGTTTGAAATGTTGAGCCAGGCGATGAAATATCAGAGGAAAAAAAGACCAATGAAAAGTCTCCATGAAATACTGATTTCAGGGTATTAAAAAGTTCTTCTCGTGCAAAAAACGCACTGCGCAACATGCTTGATTCCGATGGCAGCAACATGTTCCATCGGTTTATGTCATGGTTTGCGCCATACATTCCAGGTTCAGTAAACCGAGCGTAGAAACGTTTTTGTTTTTCTGCGAAAATTGGATCGAATTCGGATTTAAATGTTTCCACCAAATCGAGGGATAAGGCAGCTTTGCCATGATAGTACCCGTGTTGCTTAAAAAATGAAATTATGTTATTCATATGCAAAGCTAATGACTTTTTTTAATACATAACAGTTCTTCCAGGTATGCGGTGCCATAACGTAAATCGGGTTCCAAATAATGCCCCTCACTCCATTCATTCCAGCTGGCAACATGGATGTCTACGTGTTTATTTTTAGCCCATTGGCTAGCCATTTCCATATTTTTTTTAAAGTCTATTGGGTTTGAATCAATCACCACGGGTGCCCAAGGGAACTTTTTGATTTTGAAACCCTGCAGATGCGCACCACGGGGAGATGCATCCCACCCGGTAGCGACACTTGGATAAAAGGGGATGCTTGTTTGCTGCTGAATATTGCTCCATACTATGGATTGTTCGGCGACACACGCGGCATGTTTTAATAGGACCTTTGGGGAGTTAAAATCAACCAACGTGACATAAGACGTTAAACTATGGATGCCTAACCTGGATGCGTCTGCTATCCAGTCATCAGATCTTCCGCAAACACCTTGAAGGTGGAACCCATTAAAATCTTCAAGAAGCGTGTTGACCTCCCCGCCATGTAAATCAATTAATTCACTCAGTGAATAAAGTTGTAATAAAGCCCGTCCTTCCGAATCTTTTCTATAGTTTGGGTGGCTTGTAATCCGCTTAATTTCATTCAGGAATCGAAGGTCTTTTCGATAACGTTGAATTCTCTTTTTAAACCATGGATGGTTATGATATTTACCATAAGACCCTTCTTCGATGGGTAATATCCGATGTGGAAGTCGAAGTACCCACATGATATTAAATTCAAACGTAGTTCCTTCCATCGCCTTCATCATCTCTTCAAGTACTTCATGCATTACAGGACTTGATGTTTCGAAATCCCAGTAATAACAAATCATAAAACCACGAATCCCATATTTTTGGGCTAAAGCGATTTGCGCCTTACATCGCTCGAGATTATTTTGCTCATAATATCCATCTGCTGGGATCCTCGGTTGATAATGCACCTTGTTTCGGGGTTTAGCCTGCTGCATCAATTTCCACTCGCTACCCGTAACTCGATAGTTATCGTCGAAAAACCCTGGATAATAATATGTATATACTTCCATACCTAATGGCAAACTTACGGATTCAAATGATTCAATTACCTTTGATTTGTGGATACATATGATTATATCATCGTTGGTGCTGGAATCGGAGGCATTATTCTAGCGAAATATTTTGAAGAAAAGGGGCTTTCATATGTGATGTTGGAGGCAAGCGATCATGTTGGCGGAAGAATTAATACCACGTCACAGCATAATACGTGCTTTGAATTAGGCGCTGCTAGAGTGCTTTCAAGCCAGCATAGAGTGATGAATTTAATTAGTGAATTGAATTTAGAATTAGAAGAGCAACTTCTTACCGATGCAGCGGTTTATTTGGAAGGGATGTGGCATGATTCATTGGATGATTTGCTTTCCAGCGTGGATTATCCCGATCCATTTGAACTATTTCATGCCTTATTGGATAAAACGGGTATTGTCAATCTTTCCGATTTCGAGCGCCTTGCCCCGCTGGAATGGGATAGGGTCTTAACTAAAGATTGGTTGGAGTCAGAAGGAATTCCTAGCGCATTCTCAATGCGTTATTTCTTAGGCGACATAGATGTTACTATGAACCAAATCACCTTGTATGAATCGATGTACTTTTTTGTATCTAATTTAGCTGCATCAGATTCCAAGGTCTACCGAATGCAAGGAGGTCTGAGTCAACTGGTTAATACCCTTTCTGGTCATATAAAGTCCCCCGTATATAAGCAACAAGTGGAACACGTGGGTTATACCGCTGATGGTGTAATGGTGAAAACTACAAATCAAACGTATCAGGCGCATAAGGTCGTTTTTACGTGTTCATTAAATGCCCTTTCCCATGTGGAATTGCCTTCGGAGGCTAATAACTCCTTAACAACATGCTTATCCGCAGGGCATTACGGCAAGAGCATTAAGGGAATCATTACGTTTAATTCCAATGTGTTCCCTAGCCATGACTATTTGATCACGGAAGATCCGCTCAGAATGCTCAGAAGATCAGACTTCCATTGGGAATTTTATTTGCCATCGTTAGAAAAATCATGGGATACGGATAAATTAATTAAACAGCTGCATGCGTATTTTGGTGCGGATTCGGTTCGTGACCTGCGGCTTCATACGTACGACATGCCACCATTTTACGGGTGTTATTGGAACTACAAATCGGGATATTTTCATCGCATTTTTGAGTTCTCTAAAGCCCAGCGTTTAGCGGAGCGGGTTTATAGCATTGGAGAACATTTTTCGTTAAACCCAAATTGGATCGAAGGCACCTTAGAAAGTGTGGACCAATTTATTTTGAGTGATAGCCAATGAATGTGTTAATAACGGGGGTTTCCAGTGGCCTGGGAAAAGAAGTATTAAGCTTGCGAAATAGTTCCTTCACTGTTTACGGTGTGTCAAGGAATCCACTGACCCCGCATGTGTTTTCGTACGACAGCATTGAAGCGCTACCCAACCCGGAGGTATTAATTTTGAATGCAGCGATTGGTGATCACGGTGTTGATTTTCGAAGCTTTGATTCAGACGGATTTAAAGAGATCATGGATGTGAATTTAATGCAACCGCTTAGCTATTTTTCCACCTTGTATCGTGCAGGTAAGTTGTCTGATTTGAAGCAACTTCTCATTATCGGAAGTCGATTTTCTTCAGTCCCTTACATTCAAAGTCAAGAGGCTTCTGCCTTACCTGGATATGGGTATTGTATTTCCAAAGCCTCCTTAGCACTCTTTGTTCAGGTGCTCAGAAAAGAAGCGTTTCCCTTTTCTATTAACCTGGTACATCCCGGCGTATTAAATACTGAAATGGGCTCACCCGAAGGATTAAATGCAGGGGATATGGCTCGGAAATTTCAATCGAAGATTCTTGATAACTCCTTTTTGCAAGAATTTAATGGAATATATGAATTGCCTACCGACGAAATTATCCCTTTTTGATTAGGGAGACTAAGTCTAAAGCCAATCGTTCCATCAGCTGGTAATTCAAGGTAAATGGCAGGTCTTTCGAGGTATGGTAGTTTGAATTTCTAAACATTGCCGTATCCGTGATCATAAGTGCAGGAATGTTATGGCTCCAATAGTTTTTATGGTCTGACCAATCCAGTCCTGAAAGTTGAAAGGGTAGTATTAGTTTTCTGTAAAATGACGGATTACACCCTTGAAGATGCTTCATGATTTCACGGGCTATTTTTCTAGAATTGCGGTTACTTACGCCCAGTAGAAAGTTGCCTTTATTACCATAAATCCACTTCAGAGGCGAAAACGGGTAGTGTTGACTGTTGGCCTCATTGCTAAAATACCCAACCATTTCCAAGCAAATCATACATTTTATATCAGCTGGATTCAACCGCGCCGCATGCTTGTAGCTCCCCATATTTTTTGTACCAAAAAACGGTGGTTCTTCGCATGCATAAAGCACAAATTCCCAACTGTATGCCAAGGGTTCGCTTGGGGAGATGTTTTTTAATACGCCTAATAAAACGGCCACTGCGCTTGCATTATCATCAGCTCCCGGTGTATCTTCGAAGGTGTCGTAATGTGCGCCAAGAATAAAGGTTTCTTTTGATTTCCCTTCGATTCGAACGATGAAATTTTTAAACGTGCGTCCGAATTCATCTTTCCATTCTTGAATGTGAACCGTATGCCTTAAATTAATCAGGTATTCCTCTATGATTCCCATGATTTCATGCCACGTATCTCCATTGGCATTTCGAAAGGAAGGAAGTGCTATACGGTGTACAATATCTGATAAATAGGTTCTCATTTAAAAATCGAAATCGTCAAATAACTCATTGTATTTTATTTCTGCGGGTTCTGTTCCTTCAAACTGAAGCAGTTGATTCTTCCACGTTTCAAAAATCCGTGCAGCATGTGGGTTCTCGACGGAAGCATAACAAGCAACCTCGATATGTGTCAAATAATCAATGAATTGCCATTCGTACGGATATTTAGTGAATATCGGTTCTTGAATTTCAATTTCATTCACCCATTGTGCCGGTATTTCAGTGATCATATAATTGAACACAATGG
>CANHSL010000142.1 GCA_947463385.1 Flavobacteriales bacterium | reverse complement strand
TCAGTTAAAATCAATAAAGACGTTTTGTCATCATTAAACGACCACGTACCGTGTTCAAATTCTGATTGAATTTGACCTAAAACGGTTTGTGTAGCGGTCCATGAATAGGTACCATCTTTTTCAATAACTAAGGAGATTTCAGGCTGATTGTCGATAAATTCATTGCCATTGATCATATAACTGGTCAATTTCCAGTCATTTACCATTCGGTTTGTTTTGGTTAACAGGGTAAATTTAGACCCGTTCGGGTATTTACTGCATGAAGGCGTTAAGAAAATCAAGCTTAAGGCAATCAATGGGAGGATTAAAAACTTCATAATGAATTAAATGTTGACCAAAAATACGATTTTTTTGAAAATAAAAAAGCCCCTTGCGGGGCTTACCGAATAATTCACCAATTACTTTGGCTCAAAGGTATACGTAAACGTATCACCTGAATCGTAATCAAATTGTTTCAATTTAACCATGTCTTTCTTCAACATCAAAATCTCCATGGTATCTTTGGAATTCGTTGCTGGGGTGGTTTCTGTAAAAATAATTTTTGTTTTTTTATCATAAAACTCCCAAGAACCCTCACTGCTGTAAGTAGTTGGTACTCCAAATACGGTAATGACTGTACTTGCTTTAAATGTACCATCTTTATCAATGGTTTGATTGAGAGCAAGGTTGCTTAGGTTCCACTCTGTACCCGATTGGTTTACAGAAGTTGCTTTCCAATCTCCAGCTAAACGAGATGCTTTCGAACTTAAGGCAAAATTTGGTCCTTCAGGATACTTCCCACAAGAACCAACAAGCAAAGCGATGCCTAAGAGACTCGCTACGCTAAATAACATTGTTTTTTTCATGTTGTTGTTTTAAAAATTTCTAAAATCTTATTCGCAACTACTTAACGGCGTATCTTTGTAAAAAGTTACGATGAAAGTAAAAATTATCTTAGTTGCATTAGTTGCAATTGTATTAAGTGCTTGTGATCAAACTACATCATCTAAACAAGTGCTTGCTGTAAAACAGGAACAAAAATCAATCGTTAAATCGAATGCTAAAATAACCTTTGACGTAGAAGGGATGGTTTGTAAAATGGGTTGCGGTGGTTCAATTCGAAAATCACTGATGCACAGCGGTGCCGTAGCGCGCGTTGAGATTAACTTTATTGAAGAAGCGAAAACCCAAGAGGTGATTGTACATTACGACAGTACAAAAATGAATGCATCTCAACTCAAAGCGCTTATCGAAAAAACCAATGACGGTCAGTTCGCTGTTATTTCAGAAGCTTCTGAGGCTAACGCTAAGTAAACGGTATGCTCACCCTTAACGTTCGCGAATATGGCGAAGGTAAACCCTTGGTGATTCTCCATGGTTTATTTGGCTCTTCAGATAACTGGCAGAGTCTTGCGCAACGTTTCGCCGCTTTTTATCGCGTATTTTGTGTGGATTTAAGAAATCACGGGCGTTCTCCTTGGAGTGAGGAACACCGGTATGAAGACATGATGGACGATGTATACGCCTTTATTGAGACTCAACAATTATCCGACGTAATATTATTGGGACACTCCATGGGCGGCAAAGTGGCCATGCATTTCGCACAAAATTATCCGCACCTGTTGAATAAACTTGTGGTAGCAGATATGGGGGTAAAAGCCTATCCGATGCACCACCAACAAATCTTAGCGGGTATTCATGCCTTACACTTGGATTCAATCAGTGCACGCAGCGAAGCAGAATCCATACTTAAAACCTATGTGGAAAATGACGGAATACGTCAGTTTCTTCTGAAAAACTTATATTGGATTGAAAAAGGGAAATTAGCGTGGCGCATGAACGTAGCTGTACTAGAACGCGAAATGCCCAACATACTTGCGGCACTCCCTGAAAAGGAAAACTGGACCCCTACCCTCTTTTTACGGGGAGAACTATCCAACTACATCTTACCGGAAGACCTTGATGGAATTGAAGCACTCTTTCCTGATTCAACGATAGAAACCATTCCAAACGCGGGACATTGGTTACATGCCGAACAAGCGGATTTGTTTTTTGACGCCGTGATGGGCTTTTGTTTGAGGTAATAAAAAACCCCGACGCGCTGGCCGGGGTACTTTAATTATTAGATAAACGAATCGTAAATCAATCCTTAGATTTATGTCGGTATGGCATGTTCTCTAAACACTTAACCAAGGTGTTGCCGGTGAAAAGTAATTTGCTGTCCGAAATGAATTTATCCTGTGATTCAGTCTTAATTCCTTCTAATTTGAAACAGTAATCTTGTTCCCCTTCTCGACCCCAATTTACTATCTTAGGCGTAATATTGAGGTTATTCAACGTATTGAAATCATTAATAAATTCATTAAATTTTTGTTTAGCCGATCGATCGGGTCCTGAACCAATACTGATAAAGGAAACCTGAAATCGACAAATACTATCATTACTAACAGTTGAACTTGTCACTTTTGAATCTTCTTTATTTGCTTTCTCTGAGTTTTTACAAGCCATCAAACACATGAAGACGATTGGTATTAAGAAATATCGCATACGTTTATTAAGTTAATTCTAGGCCGATAAATGTCGGCTCAAATACATATTATTTTGAAATAATTATCTTCTTCGTTGTAGATTTTCCTGATCTATTATTTTTCACATAATAAATTCCATTCGGTAAATCACTTAAGTCTATGGTGTAAGGAAATTGATTGATTCCATTAAAACGTTTAACTTCTGCACCAATCAAATTGTAAACTACAGGTGTAATAGTTGAGTTTTGTGCTGAATTAATCGTAAAAACACCATTGCTCGGATTCGGATAAATCTCAAAATTACCTTCATTCATGGTCGCATTGAGAATTGATGCATTGTCACATCCAGCAGAAGTAAGTAATCCAACGCGCTCGGTGTTCAAGGCAGCATACATTCGTAATGCTTGATCATAGGTGAACATATTCATGCAATAATCATCAACATAGTCCATATAGTTCATGTACATTTCACCGTCTGGTCCAGAACCACAGAGATTACCCGGTCTATGCGGGAACGATGGACAATTATAATTCTCACCTTCTGCAATTTCGGTGTCATTAACAAAATCATCACCACACTGGTCATCTCCCCAAATGTGTCGTAAATTAAGCCAATGCCCAACCTCATGCGTAGCTGTTCTACCCAGATCGTTGGCAGTAAAGCCACCAGTTCCTGCGGTTCCAATAGCTCCAAACGCTTCATATCGAATCACTACACCATCCAATTCTGGGTTCGCAGATAATTCAGAAGGAAAGGCTGCGTAACCAAGGGTTCCGCCCGAAGCGTCCAAATTACAAACCCAAATATTCAAATATTGGGTTGGGTCCCAATTATCAATACCCCCTGCAGAGGTAAACTTTTCTTCACCATTAGCAGCAAATGAAACTACATCCGTATAGGTACGCGTGATTCCATCAGTTGGATTTCCGTTCGGATCAACACTCGCTAAACAAAACTCGATTTCAGTATCTACTGTATATATCCAAAAAGGGTGCGATGGATCCAAGGAATCTGCATTCAGTAAGCGAAAATCCTCATTCAAAATGTCAATTTGAGACTGAATTTGTGCATCCGAAACATTCTCGATTGGGTCGTTCCATAGCACATGAACTACCACAGGAATGTACACAGAGGCTGCACTTTTGTTATTCCCTTTCTTTTTTAACGCATTTGGATGGTTTTCCAACCATTGTTTAGTCAATGCCTCGGTTTGATCCATTCGGGTTTGAACTTCAGGATTGTTTAATGACCTTTGATTAAATTGTGTCATTGTAGCACATTTTTCACCAGGAGCTTGTGCGAAAGCGCCAACCATAAGCATGATACATGCAAATGAGCTTATTATTTTCTTCATTTGGTAAATGTACATAATTAGATTAATATAATTTTATCGTTTTACAGCCTTCCGTAATAACCGTTGTCCCTTCCCATGTACTTGTACCGTCTGAAGCAGAATACGTATAGGTTCCTTCTTCGACACCATTAAACACAGCACAACCAGATTTTCCACACGCAGGCACACTGGGGTATTCTGAAGTAATGTTAGAGGTAACACCATTTAATTGTACTACAGTCACACCAAATCCACTTCCTGTTTGTTGCCAAAAGGTGACATCTCCCGTTTTAACTTTGTTGCATGAGCTAAGGAAAAGGACTGTGCCTAATCCAAAAAGTAAAATCATTTTTTTCATAAATAATAAATTAAAAGTTCGACCAAATATACATAAGAAAAATTAATACGGCATATATGTCGTATATTATTTTTTATTTAAGCCTCAATTTTGGAGGTGCAATCCTCTTTTGAAAACGATCTCAAACAATTTGGAACCGAAATTAAAACGGTCAGAAAATCCAAAAAAATCACACAACTACAATTGTCATCGCTCTGTGATGTGGATATACGAACCATTCAACGGATAGAAAAAGGAGAATTTAATCCAAGCCTTCGCGTGCTGATACGCATAGCGAACGCATTCGAAATGTC
>CANHSL010000141.1 GCA_947463385.1 Flavobacteriales bacterium | reverse complement strand
TGGCGACCAAAAATCTGGGGAAGGTCCCGTGTTGACTTACGGTCCGGCGGTACAGAATAATTTTTTACGTCAGATTATTCAAGTAGCAGAAAAGAATAAAATCCCTTTTCAGCGCGCAGCTGCTTCACGATCCACAGGAACGGATACCGATGCCTTTGCGTATTCGAATGAAGGCGTTACCAGTGCGCTGATTTCATTGCCATTACGCTATATGCATACTACGGTGGAAATGGTTCGAAAAGAAGACGTAGAATCGTGCATTGCCTTAATCTTTGAAACCGTGAAATCCATCAAGGCAGGACAAGACTTTAGATATCTTAAATAATTATAACTTTATCCTATGAATTTTAAAATTACCTTCCTTCTCGCATTCCTGATTTTTAACTTTATTTCATTTGCGCAACCATGCAACATGATACTAACCACGGCAGTGAATAATGCCATGGGGGGCGGACCCAATGGAACGATTAGCCTATCCGTAAATGGTGGAACTCCGCCATATTCATTTGTGTGGAGTAATGGTCAAACAACTCAAAATGCGACCATGCTTCCTCCGGGATGTTACACGGTTGTGGTATCGGATGCCGCAGGTTGTCAATCTACTGTTACTTCGTGCGTTCAGAGTCTTTTAGGTCCAATACTTTATTCGAATTCAAATCCCGTGAGTACCTTTTCTGTCGTAAATGGAGGATTTACCCCACAATGGGTTTGTCCGAATCAAACGCTCCAAACAGACGGTGGAATCATGAAGATTTATTTGGAGTCAGGTGCCACCATGATAACGGGCGGTGGCATTGATACAGTCTATGCCAAAACGGGATCTACCATAACCATGACTGGAGGAATCCATGTGATTTATCACGAGCCTGGGGTAACCTTAAATATGAATGGAGGAATTCCTACGCTTTATCCGTGTTCAAACCTTGTTTTTGATTATTCCTTAGCTCCAGCAAACGGTTGCGCTCCGGTGTTGACGTGCAATCTTTCCGTTTCCTTAGGGGTTGGGAATCCAATTGGTGGTGGAAATAATGGCTCAATAAATACCACGGTATCTAACGGTACTTTTCCGTTTACGTATGCGTGGAGCGGCGGTCAAACAGCAGCCAACTTAAGTAACCTGAGTCCGGGAGCATACAGTGTCATTGTAACCGATGCGAATGGCTGTATTGATACTGCGGCGGCTACTTTGGTGAATTTGGCAGGTCCAACCGTATTGTCGAATTCCAATGTGGTGAGTTCATATCAGATAGTAAATGGCGGTTTCACGCCCCAATGGGTTTGTCAGAACGATACGCTGTATACCGATGGAGGAATCATGAACATTTATTTGGAGGCGGGAGCGACCATGATTACAGGCGGTGGAATCGATAGCATTTTTGCTAAGAGCGGTTCAACCATAATCATGACTGGAGGAATCCATCGAATTTATCACGAACCTGGCGTGAATTTGGTCATGAATGGCGGGATTCCTTATTTGAATCCATGTCCGAGTTTGGTGTTTAACTACAGTCAAGCACCAGCCAATGGGTGTGTGCCCGTGCCGGTTTGTAACATGACGGCTGCTGCCACAGTAAGCAATGTGCAGTGTAATGGGGATGCCACAGGTACCGCAACGGTTACTCCAAGCGGTGGGACAGCACCTTATTCTTATGTATGGTCTAACCTGCCTGGAAATACACAAGCCGTGAATAATTTGCCTTCGGGAACCTATACCGTAACGGTAACTGACGCCAATGGATGTATAACTACACAAAATTTAACGATAACACAACCAGTTGCCCTTGTGGGTAATTCCTCGATTACAAATCCGATTTTATGCGCTGGTGGTATGGCCACCGTTTCTTTATCTGCAACTGGCGGAACCGCGCCTTATACAGGTATTGGTTCTTTATCCCAAATTGCAGGTACACAAACATATACGGTTACCGATGCGAATGGATGTTCATCCACAACCACAGTAACCATCACTGAACCAACGGCTCTTTCTATTACAACTACATCCACCGACGAAATATTGGGTAATGATGGAACAGCCTCAGTAACTACCTCTGGTGGAACCGCGCCGTATTCGATTACTTGGCAACCCGGAGGATTTACTACAGCAGCAATTAGTGGTTTAGCTGCGGGATTGTATGCGGTAACTGTAACCGATGCCAATGGGTGTGGTGTTACGATGGAAGAACAAGTAGGATCTCAAGTGGGTATGAGTCTGTTGAATCTGGAAACAGCGCTTAGCGTATATCCAAATCCGAGCGCCACGACGATTACGGTAAGTAACAGCGCTTCAATAGTTTTCGATCAGGTGGGTGTTTATACCTCAGAGGGAAGGCTCCTATTTGAGTTTGCATTGGGAGGAAACGAATCAAGAATCTTAGATATTTCCAGTTGGTCACCGGGACGTTATGTGTTGAAACATGCCTCGGGGGTTCTGCCGATTGTTAAACTATAAAACTAAAAAGGTCGGCAATGCCGGCCTTTTTTATTGGATAATGCTGTAGTAGATCGGAAAACCGATGGTAATGTTCATCGGGAAGGTAATGGCCAGCGCCATGGGTAAAAACAGCCCTGGATTCGCTTCAGGTGCAGAAATTTTCATGGCGGCAGGTACAGCAATGTAGGAGGCACTGGCGGCGAGTACAGCGAAAATGAATCGATTTCCTATGTCTGGGGTGACCCAAGCACTAATATACGCTGTAATGATTCCATTGATCAATGGAAATCCGAGTGCAAAAACAATTGGAAACCATCCATAGGCAAAGAAGCTTTTTAGTTTTTTTCCGGATGATATTCCCATATCCAACAAGAATATTGCTAAAAATCCCTTAAATAATTCATTCGTGAACGGCTTGATGTCTTCTGCTTGTTTGGCGTCTGCTAAAAACCCAATGAATAAACTCCCTAAAATAAGCACCACACTTCCATTAGTTAATGCATGTTTCAGAATGGATCCAAGTTCAAATTTCCCCTGTTTTTCTTTTCTGAAAATAGAAAGTAACATGAGTCCAACAATGATTGCGGGAGACTCCATGAGGGCCATAATGGCAACCATGTGCCCATCTGAATGTACCTTATGAAATTCTAAGAAAGAGATGGCGGTGACAAAGGTTACTGCACTCACCGAACCATAGGCAGCTGCGGTTGCGGCAGCATCAGATACATTGAGTTTTATACGTAGTAAAAAGAAGCTGGCCAAGGGGATTAATACTGAAAGTAATACTCCAAAGCCCATACTCCATAAAATCTCTCCATTCATGTGTTCATGGGAAAGTTCCTGTCCGCCTTTGAATCCAATGGCAAACAATAAATATAGAGAGATGAATCGCGAAGAATTCGACGGGATTTCAAGGTCACTTTTTATTAATACTGCGGTGATTCCTAAAATAAAAAAGAGCAGGGCGGGATTGGTTAGGTTTTCGGCCAGTAAGGATAAATTCATTAGAATCTGAGTTTTTCAAAGGTTAAGCGTTTTCCGGTGGTGGTGTGGTTTATTTTACCCGAATCGTATACTAAGTTTCCATTTACGAAGGTTTTCTCTATGTTGCTTCTGAAGGTCTGTCCGGTGAATGGAGACCATCCACATTTCGATAAGATATTATCTGTGGAAACCTCCCAAGCAGCATTGGTATTCACCAAGACCAGGTCCGCGTAATAGCCTTCACGCAGGTAACCGCGGTCTTTCATTCGATACAGTTCAGCTACGTTATGACTGGTTTTCTCAACGATTTGTTCAAGGGTAAGCAAGCCCTCGTGGTATAATTCAAGGATGGCAGGGAGCGCATGCTGCACGAGAGGACCGCCGGATAATGCACTTAAGTAGGCTTGGTTTTTTTCTGTCAAGGTATGAGGTGCGTGATCGGTAGCAATGATGTCTAATTTATTTGCTTTCAAGGCTTCAATTAATCCAAGCCGATCCTGTTCGGATTTGATGGCGGGATTCCATTTGATCAGGCTGCCCAGCGAATCGTACCATTGGTCGTTAAAATGAAGGTGATGCACACAGGCTTCTGCGCTTATTCGTTTATTTCGAATGGGGGTGAGGTGATCAAACAATTCGGTTTCTGCAGCCGTTGATACGTGGAAAATATGGACCCTATTTTGATGCTTTCGGGCGAGTTCAACCACGGTTTTTGTTGCATTATAACACGCTTCTACGGAACGTATAAAGGGGTGCTGATTAAAGGGGATTTCCATTCCGAAGTGATCTTTGGCTTGAAGTGTATTTCGCTTAATAAGGGGTTCGTCTTCACAGTGGAGTGCGATCATTGCCTCGGATCGTGCGAAAAGTTGTTCTAAAAACTGGGGGTGATTGCAAAGGATGCTGCCTTCTTGATTGAAGTATAAGCCATCGTCGGTAATGCCACATACGGTTTCGTTGTCGATGCGCAGCGCCTCCTCCATGTTGGTTTGACTGATGCCCATATAGAATGAGAAATTGGCGACCGATGAAGCAGCCGCAATTCGGTATTTATCTTCCAACAGTTCAAGGGTGAGCGTATT
>CANHSL010000140.1 GCA_947463385.1 Flavobacteriales bacterium | reverse complement strand
CTAGCATGGAAATGGTGGAAGATTTACCTGTAAGTCAGTTTTATCATGTGAGCCTAGATAACCGAAATCCATATTATGTATACGGCGGATTACAAGATAATAATTCATGGTTTGGTCCATCTGCTAGTCCAGGTGGCGTTGAGGCGCGTGATTGGGAATTAGTTGGCCAAGGCGATGGATTTCGTGTGTATCCACACCCAACCCACCCGAACATTGTGTATTCTGAAATGCAAGGCGCTGAGGCCATTTGGAGATTTGATGTGGAGAAACAACAATTAAAAACAGTAAAACCATATCCCTTAGAAGGTGACCCAAAACTTCGGTTTAATTGGAATGCCTCGTTAACAACAAGCAAACATAATCCGGATAGACTTTTTGTTGGTAGTCAGTTTGTCCATGTATCGAATGATCGAGGCGATAGCTGGACTAAAATTTCACCCGACCTAACAACCAACGACAAGGTAAAACAAAACCAAGAAGCATCGGGTGGTTTATCTGCCGATAATTCTGGTGCAGAAAACCATTGCACCATCTTTAGCATTGCTGAATCTCCGCTTACAGACCAAGTAATTTGGGTTGGAACGGATGACGGAAATGTGCAGGTAACCAAAGACGGTGGAAAAACTTGGGAGAACCTAACGAAGAACATTACAGGCCTTCCAGCAAATACGTGGTGTTATCACATTGAAGCCAGTGTTCACGGGAAAGAAATTGCCTATGCAGTATTTGACGGGCACACTAAAAATGATTACACCGCTTACGTATACAAAACAGTAGATTTCGGTAAAACGTGGCAATCCATAGCTACATCAGAAATTACAAGCTTTGCTCGAAATATTCAAGAAGATTACAGCAATAAAAATCTCCTTTACCTCGGCGCTGAAAATGGCTTGTACATTACACTAAATGGAGGAAAAAGCTGGTCAGCATTTACAAACAACTTTCCGAAAGTGGCCGTTCATTATTTAGAACTTCATCCTACGAAACATTCCTTAGTTGCAGCAACCCATGGAAGAGGAATCATCATTCTTGATGATGTTCGTCCCTTGCGCAACATCAATGAAGGATTATTAACGAAAAACTTAAGCTTTTTTGAAACGGATCGATTTACACTACCAGAGAAAAGTAATTTCGGAGGTACCGCCCTGGAAAATCAATTCGTTGGGGAAAATCCAAGCAGCAATGCAAAAATCAGTTACCTCTTACCTAAGCGGCATACCTTTGGCAAAATGGCCGGTGAAATCACAACGCTTGATGGCACCTTGGTTTCAAAAATTGAAGTAGGAAAAAACAAAGGAATCAATACCATTGAATGGGGCTTTAATGCCAACGCTCCCAAAGTAGCCAAAGGAAAAGGATTTTCTGTAGCACCCCCTCCGTATGTTAAGGCTGGTAATTACCTTGTGAAAATCACCAAAGGAAATGAAACATTCGAAAAGCAAATTGAAGTGATTTATGATTCAAGTTCATCTTTTACCTTAAGCGAACGAGCCCAACAACAGCAAACTACAACAGAGGTCTTCAACATGATCCAAGACCTAGCGTACTTAGTGTATCAAATTGATCAATGGGACGCCAAAGCGACCGAATACAAAACTAAGCATACCAAAACGGAAAAATACGTGGATGGATTACGTATGGAGCTAACCGCAATGCGAAATACCTTGGTAGTGACAACCGGAGATAATTATGTGGGTACAGCAGAAGATGAATTGAGAGAAAAGTTGAATGAAATATTCGCTAATGTCTCCAGTTACTTTGGCGCACCATCTTCTTCGGAGTTGGCAAATATCACGGCATTATCCAATGAATTGAACAAAGCAAAAAAACAGTTTGGTGTACTTCAAGAAACAAGAATAAAAGCGCTTAAATCGCTCCTTGAAAAGGATACAGCCATTAAAATGCCTGAGATTTTGTCATTCGAGGAGTTTTTGAAACAATAGTGTTGGTTTTCGTTCATAGAACATATCCGTTATCTGCGACCCGAATGAAACATGTATTCACCTCAGCTACAGTTACTTTTGCCCTAGCACTTTGCGCCTTAATGTCTTGTCAACAAGAAAAGGAAAAGGCGTCAAAAGAGATCGTTTCACCCACGAAACCCAAAGCAGTTGTAGACAGTTTAATGGAAGGCGACATTCTGTTTCAAATCTCGACCTCGGGACAAGGCAAAGCCATTCAGCTAGCCACCAACTCACCCTACTCACATTGTGGAATTTTGTTCAGAGAAAATAATGAATGGATGGTCTTTGAAGGTGTGCAACCGGTAAAAAAGACTGCCCTGAACGAATGGATAGCGCAAGGCGTAAAGCAGCATGTGGTGGTTAAACGCCTGAAAAATGCACAAGCCGTCCTTACCCCTCAGGTTAAAAATCACATGAAAGCTACAGCAACTAAATTCATCGGGAAAAACTACGATCTAACCTTTACCTGGAACGACGACCGGATGTATTGCTCGGAATTGGTGTATAAAATTTATGAGCGAGGTGCGGGAATAGCAGTGGGTAAACTTCAGAAATTACGTGAATTCGATCTTTCAAGCCCGGTGGTTAAAGCCAAATTAGTGGAGCGCTATGGAACGAAAATCCCGTTGGATGAGCCGGTGATTTCTCCCGGAGCGATTTTTACTGACACCAACTTAGTGGAAATATTAAGCGAATAAAAAAATCCCTCCGAAGAGGGATTCAAACAAAACAACCAATCAAAACCAATTAATATTCAGTAACCACCTGGTTTTGGTCCATTAATTTTCTCAAATTAATGAGTGCGTAGCGCATACGACCTAAGGCTGTATTTATGCTGATGTCTTCCATTTCCGCAATTTCTTTAAACGATAAATCTTGATATAAGCGCTGATAAATAATTTCCTTTTGCGCGCTAGGTAATTCATCTAAGAAACGAACCACTTGGGTTTCTAATTCTTCCTTACAGGTAATCTGAAGTACATTTAAATCGTCATTAGACAAGCGACTAAATACAGAATAATCTTCAGATGCAGAACGGGTTTCAGAAAGGAATCGCACCTTTTTATTCTTACGGAATCCATCGATAATCAAGTTGTGGGCGATCCGCAAAACCCACGGTAAAAATTTCCCTTCTTCGTTGTAGTTTCCACCTTTGAGGGTAACAATCACCTTCATGAAGGTATCTTGAAAATAATCATTAGCCAACTCAGGGTCTTTAATTTTAGATAAAATAAATCGGTAAACACGGTCTTTGTGGCGTGTGATTAATAGTTCAAACGCTTTTTCGTTTCCGTTAACGTACAGCTTTACTAGCTCTTGATCTCCTAATGATACTATCGACATAATTTACAGTTAATCCAAGAATTTGGGGTTAAGTAAATTTGGTGTCTATAGGCGAGCTGTTTTAGATTTGTAAAACGTAAAAGTAATATTTTCTTGTGTTGATTGTGCTTGCATTATTTTTTCGCTAGAACCATCGAACATTTACCATGTTCTATTGAATAAAAAAAAATTAAACAATGGTAAGGGTATTTCCTCCACCTTGTTCATTGTAGGCTAACAAAATTTCCTTGATTTTTCGGGCATCCGATTTCGACAAGCAATATACCGATAACGCCCCCCCCACCACTTTAATGTGGATATCGGCCCCCACGAAGTGCTCGTCAATGGTAATGGAGCGGATTCGTTTAAATGCCACGGTTTGATCATCTGTTCCTATCATATGCCAATTGCGTTTTTTTACAGAAATAATCTCTGCATCGGTATCAACTTCTATTCTCCATGGATTAACCACGTGAGCGCCCTTGCCATTAAAAATCAAGGCGTCTTTGGCTGAACTTGTTTCAAATCTCATTGCTTTGTTTTATGTGTAAAAATACACTATTCTTACAGATTTCTTATTTTCACGGGAGGATGTCGTTCAAAATTGTGTTCATTGGTTTGTTAACCCTTGTTGGTTTTCCGATATTAGGTTATTGGTTACTTTACGGTGTGGAAATAAACCACCTTGATGAGTTCCTGCAATGGGACGAGCGCTTAAACCCGATCGCTATTGGTTATGGCCTCATGTTTGGATTTTCTTACGCCTTCCTTGCCCTACTATTTATGAATGCTCCCATATTTGATTCCTTAGGAAACCGGATGGAACATCTCATTAAACAACTTAAGCTTACCGTAGTTAAAGGCTTGTTTTTATCGGTTTGTGCAGGTGTTGGAGAAGAATTGTTGTTTAGAGCGTCCGTTCAACCCTACCTGGGAATTTGGATTACATCCATTCTCTTTGTCGCCATTCATGGCTACCTAAACCCCTGGAACTGGAAGTTTAGTTTATATGGAATCATTATTCTTCCCTTCATTATTTTACTCTCCTATGGCTATGAACGGTTTGGACTGTGGTTCGCAATTATGGCACACACCGCCTATGATGCCGTGCTATTTACGAGTATTGTAAATAACAAAGACGAACCTCTTTAATCAGATAGCCGTTGCTTTTTCTTAATTTTACCCTGTGAAAGCGTTTCGGTCGCCTTTTTTACTTGGATATTTGCTTGTGTTGAGCGCTTGCCTCTTGACCTTGTTTCTGAACGAAAAAATTCCGCTTCAACTCGCTACGAAT
>CANHSL010000139.1 GCA_947463385.1 Flavobacteriales bacterium | reverse complement strand
CCGTCCAGACCGCGAGTTAAAAGCGTTAAAAGCCCTATATTGTAGGGCTTTTTTTTTATATATGGCCCCGACGCTTTCGGTCGGGATTCAGACATTCCGAAACGGAATCGTCGGAACTGGAGGATTAGAAAACCCTAGGAAGTATCAAGTTTCTTAGGGTTTTTGTTTTTTGGGGGATTTTTGTTTTTCGAGAAACACAGTTCTTTTGGCCTTTTATTCTTTTATTACTCTCCTATTAAAAATCCTGCAGAAGTTTATAATCCTGACAAGCTCCGCTTCGTCGGGGATCAAGTTTCTTAGGGTTTTTGCTTTTTAGGGGATTTTTGTTTTTCGAGAAACACAGTTCTTTTGGCCTTTTATTCTTTTATTACTCTCCTATTAAAAATCCTGCAGAAGTTTATAATCCTGACAAACTGCGCTTCGTCTGGGATCAAGTTTCTTAGGGTTTTTGCTTTTTCCACTCACCCTCCGCCTAGGCGGAGATACGTCCTGCGGACTACTTTCACCTTCACTAAAGTTTCGGTGGAAACTCAGGGTCCGTGGAACAGCATTACACTTAACCTTACCGGAGGAAGTTGAGCTTTTTCGCAAGGCCCACCCTTGGGTCCACCGACTGAAAGGAGGTATTCCCGTAGACTTTTTATTGAAATTTTCGTTTTTGCGAAGGGGAGTTTACTCCAACATGCGTTAAATGGAAAAACCTGTACGAGGCGAAGCCGAGGAAGGGCAGAAATACAAGAGTACTTACAATGACAAAAAACCTTTAATTATAAATGCTTTGCTAATGTTAATTATTTTTTACGTAATCTTTTAAGTCATTTATGTAATTATTTTTTTCAACAAATACATATATTTTTTGATCTACACGCTCAGGAAAAATTTTAGATCTTTCTTGAGTTATAAAGTTAAATATGAACAGGTTCGATTTAGATTTTGTGGTTACCTGATAAATTTCAATCCAAGAGGACATATTATCCGTATTTGTTTTAATTCCAGAATTATTATTTTCATTTTTTTTTATTTCTGCCCGAAATTTACGATACTCGGAATATTCTTGGACATAGGGTTTAATTCTTTCTATGTCGAATAACATATCGTTTGTTTCTGTAATTTCTTCAATGGAGTTTATCGCAAAATCTAAAGATCCCTGATTAATTCTTACTATCATTTTTTTAGGATCACTAAAAAAAATCCAATTCGATTTTAACATTTCTTCCTGTTTTTGAATTTCTGCTTTTAAAGCGATGGAATCAGTGAGGTAAACGAATTCAAACCCGATACCTGGGTACAAATAGATTTTTTTCTTTAATAAATTTGATGGAATGTTAAATTCTGAATTACTGCTGCTACAACTTACAAAAACCCAAATGACTGCTGAATTTAAAAGTAGAAAACAAATTATAGTCCATTTTAAAATTGAAGAGTTCATATTCAATGAAATAAATGCGAATAAAGATAGTCAATAAATAAGCTTTGAAAGCTATTATCTTAGATTCAATTGACTTTCCAGTTATGTTAATTGATTTTGGTGCATGGAAAGCGGCCCTTCCCACCTTCGTCTAGGCTTCGGTGGAAAATCGGACCGCTTTAACTAAAAAATAATATTCTTCGGGTGCGGTCCCTGAGTCCGTCGTATATTAAGCTAACGCATAAATTACGCCCCCTCCTACTACACTTCCGACTGTAATGAGTAAAGCTACCATACAACCTGTTTTCTGTGGAGTATTTTGCTTACGGGTTTCAAGTTCAGTAATTTGAGCTTCTGTCAAAACAACGCATCTAGAAATTAATTCAAATAAGGCAGCAATGTGATCATTGGCTTTTGAAACTTCATGAGCCTGATCGAAAGCACCAACCTTTCTTCTAATTTCAATCGTCAATTCAGTTCTTGATTCGTCTTGACGCGAAAAGGAAATATCAGCATAAACACCAAGGCTTAAAAATTCGAGTGCTTCAAACGTAAACGTATTTAACACTTCATTTTTTGATGTTAATTTGTATTTATTATTCAATAAAGGAATAAATTCCACAGTAGATTTTAATTTATCAATTGAGAAATCAATTACCAACGATTTTTTAGGATTAGGAATAGCACCAAGCATAGTATAAAAATTAAAAGGGTTAATTTAATAAGCTCACAAACATACCCTCCCCGATTGACAATCCAAGTCATTAATGAAATTGGTATGACATAATGGGTCAGTGAACTGAACTTCTTTGAATCTTCAGAGATTGTATTTAAGTCCTACACCATTTGCATTCAGTAATACAGAAGCCCTTTTGATATGTACAGGCGCCTCCAGCATAAATCCCAATCCAGTTAATGATAAGGCAAGCCCCAAGACGACGCCGGTTTTTGGAAGTACATTGCTGCTTTTTACATTATTATTGATAATACCGAAAGATGCACCTGAAATTAACCCTCCGGAGCATACCATAATTAGCCCTTTGGTATGGTGCTTATAATACAAACCTAATTCCGTTCCGGGTGTTTTAACATTATCCATTACCGGGATTTTCCGGTATTGTTTCTTGATGAAATGTTCATTGGATGAACTATCTAATTCAATGCGATAACTCGGTATTTCTGCATAAAACTTAACTTCCTGCCCAACATATAAAAAACACACGAAGCTGAATGTACATGCCAAAAAGATAGATTTCATCATTTGTTAGAATTTTATTGGTCACAAACCTACCCTCCCCGATTGACAACCCAAGTCATTACTAAAATTGGTGTGACATATTGGGTCAGTGAACCTTTCTTTTGTCTTGATACAAAAGCGCCGTACCCTTACTTTTCCACTTACACTTCGATACGTCCTTCGGTCCGCCGGGGAGGACTCATTGTCCGTGAGAAAGTAATGAAAATAAAACATATTGAAACTGGAACATCTAAGATTTGCCACCGAAGCCTGACATAGGTGGTTAAAAGCTTTGAGTGGGTTTGGTGAATGGAAAGCGGCCCTTCCCACCTTCGTCTAGACTTCGGTGGAAAATCGGACCACTTTAACTCAAAAAATAATTTACGTCAGGTGCGGCCCCTGAGCTTGTCGAAGGGCGCACCCATAGGAATTCCAAACTTTCCCTTGACAGCTCGGGTCAAAAAGTTGTGGGAATAAATCATTTTTTTGTTCTTTGCCACAAACCCTACCCCATGCTTAACCAACATAAAATTTTACGGGTACTGCAACTCATTAGCTACCTGCAAGAAGCTCCCCATAAAACCATTAACCAACTCGCTACCTTTCTCGACTCCACCGAACGTACCGTGTATCGCTACCTCGACCTGCTCCGAGAATGTGGGTTTGATCTCCATAAAGACCACAACCAGCGCTACTACATTGAACAGCAGCCTACCGATGGCATTTATTTTACGCCGGAAGAAGCGCAGCTCCTGAAATCGCTGGTGTTAAGTACTGGAAAATCTTCCAAACTGAAGGATTCCTTGCTCAGCAAAATCTATATGGGTTCTGAACTCCCGATGGTGGCCACCCACCTGCTCCATGCCAAGAACGGGAAAGCCGTGGAACGCCTCACCAAGGCCATGATGAATAAAGAACAAGTGGTGCTCAAAAAATACCAATCCATCAACTCCGAAAGCATCTCCGACCGCCTCGTGGAACCCTTTGGCTTCACCGAAAACTACCACACCGTGATGGCCTTTGAACCAAGTACCCAAAAAAATAAAACCTATAACATTGACCGCATTGGCTCGGTGGAATACACCGGAACTGTATTCAAACACGAAACACTCCATGAACATCAAATTCCCGATGTGTTTGGCTTTGCCTTCTCCGGAAAAAAATACCCCCTGCGCCTGGAACTACCCTTCAAAGAATTTCTGCTGCTCAAAGACCGCTACCCCCTTATCGCACCCTTTACGAGCTACCACCCCAAACTCGACCGCTACGTACTCGAAGTAGAAGTAAATGACCTGAGGCCCGTGGAGGTGATGGTTTTTCCTCGTTAACTTCATAAAAATGGTTATCTTTAGATAAGGAGTAATGTAAGTCAGCTCATTCATCCAAAGTAGATAGATGAACTATTAATTCAACAACTTAGAATGCAGAATAATCAAATTGAAATATTTAAATCATCCGATGGAAGCCCTGAACTCCATGTTCGTTTGGTGGATGACTCCATTTGGCTCACGCAATCCCAACTGGTTGAATTATTTGATTCAAGTAAAGCCAATATTAGTGAGCACATTCAACATATTTTTCAATCGGGTGAGTTGGATCAAGGCTCAACCGTTCGGAATTTCCGAACAGTTCAGAAAGAAGGGACAAGACAAGTAGAACGCCAACGAATTCACTACAATTTGGATGTAATTATTTCCGTGGGCTATCGTGTCAATTCCATACGCGGCACTCAATTCCGACAATGGGCAACACAACGGATCAACGATTTTATAACAAGAGGCGTAGCCGTTAATGAAGAACGCCTCAAGCAACTTGGGCAAAATATCGAAGTATTAAAATCAGGTATTCGGATCTTAAGCCGGGTTATCGAGGAGAAATCAGAAGGTTTGGAGTTAGACTGGTTAGCGGAATTCTCGAAAGGATTAACGCTCTTGGACGATTACGACAATGAAAATCT
>CANHSL010000138.1 GCA_947463385.1 Flavobacteriales bacterium | reverse complement strand
TGAACCAAGAAAACCACCGATTGAGAACATTACCCAATTTGAAGACAAAGGGGTTGAGTATATCATTCGTGATCCTAAATTTTATCAGGATAAGGCATGTGTTATAGCTGGTGGAGGAGACTCCGCATTAGATTGGTCAATATATTTAGTAGAAAATAATATAGCCTCCACTATTTCTCTAGTGCATCGCAGTGCATCGTTTCGCGGTCATTTAGATTCCGTTCAAAAAGTGATTGACTTAGCAGATCAAGGAAAAATCGATTTAATTACAGAGGCCGAGGTTACAGGATTAGCAGGGAATGGCACCTTAGAAGAGGTAATCATTACCCACCAACATCAGGGTGAGATTCGAAGAACGGTAGACCATTTCATTCCGCTTTTTGGTTTAAAACCGAGTTTAGGCCCTATCGCTGATTGGGGATTAGAAATAGAAAAAAATGCCATCAAAGTAAATACCTTAGACTATTCTACGAATATTCCAGGAATCTATGCCATTGGGGACGTAAATACCTATGAGAATAAATTGAAGTTGATCCTTTGTGGTTTTCATGAAGGTACGCTAGCTGTGCAATCCGCCTTTGCACGCATACATCCAGAAAAAAAGAACGTCCTTAAGTACACCACAGTTAACGGAGTGCAAGGATTCTAATTCGCATGAAAAACAAATCCATTAGCACGGTTATCATATTGGGAGCACTATCCATGCTGTCAATTTTGATTATTCAGTTGTTATGGGTTGGACGAACGATAGAAACTCAGAAGGTGAGCTTAGCCATTCAACAAAAAGAAGACAGCCTTAACCTTAAAGAATTTCAAGACCATGTGCACAGTTCGTTAATGAACGTCTTATCCACCATTCAAAAAAGGGAAGGGGATCAATCGGATATGTACGGTGCGGTTAGGCAGCTTTCAAACAACCATTTCACGGTGGATTTCAATGAAGAATTACAGCCTTTTTATCTAGAGACCTTACTCAAGAAGGAATTCTACATTCAGAACATTCATAGGGATTTTTACTATGGGATATATGATTGTTTTACTGACTCTATTGTTCTAAGTAATCGCGTACGCTACAAGAAAGACTCAATCTATGTTACGGACGTAGTTTCCACAGATGAAATCACACCAGAGAAATTAAACTTAACCAAAGACGGGCATTATTTTACCGTGTATTTCCCGAACCTAGAACTTGGTGAAATCGAGCCTCAAAACGACTATTCTCCGTGGATTTACCTCACCCTAATGCTGGTGGTTATCGCCACATTTTTCGCATTTAGCGTAACGGTCATTATGCGACAATATCGCTTAGCGGAGGTAAAAACCGACTTTATCAATAACATGACGCACGAACTTAAAACGCCTATTTCCACCATAAGTTTATCGGCAGAAATGATGATGAGGCTGCCAGAAATCACCTCGGAGCAAGTGCACAAATACGCCGGAATAATCTATAAAGAAAACAAGCGACTCGAGCACCAAGTTGAGCGGGTATTGAACGTTGCGAAATTAGATAAGGACCAGGTAATTTTAAATAAGGACCGATTTGATGTAAATGAATTATTGGATGAAGTAAAGGAGAACTTTGAGTTGCATCACCTTGAAAAAGGGGGGATAATCACTATTGAACTGAACGCAACAAATCATATTATTCAAGCAGATGCGGTTCATTTAACGAACGTGATTTACAACCTATTGGAGAATGCCGTAAAATATTGTGAATCTGTTCCAAGCATTACGATTCAAACTAGAAATGATAAAAACGGGATTTGGATTGAGATTGAGGATAATGGAATCGGAATAAAAAAAGAAAACCTCTCCTTAATCTTTGATAAATTCTATCGGGTACCTACAGGTAATTTACACAATGTAAAGGGCTTTGGACTTGGATTGTACTATGTGAAGTTGATTGTGGATGCACACGGAGGAAAGGTTAATGTAAAAAGTACGCCAGGAAAAGGTACCACCTTTTCTTTATTTTTTCCGTGATTTCTTCAACACTGTATTGGGTTGAGGAAAAACCCCGAATCGGGTAAGTTCTTTGCTTTTATTGTAAAAAACTAACTCTTCTGTAAACAAAGAATTGGGGCTTAATACCTGAATTTCCCATCGTTTGGCCTTACCCTTACCTTCCTTGCGTATTGTTTTCACCTTCCCGTCCACCACAGGACAATGTGTTGGAGATTGATAACAAATACGGATTGACGTGCGAGAAACCTCAATGGTCATAGCCGCAGGCAAGACCGATGATACCTGACCGGAAGTCTGAATGGTATAGGCGGGCTGGCTTCCAGTATACAAACCACAAAGCTTTTTAGGAATCTTTACCGTAGGCTGCGCATTGGCAACAAGGAAAAACAAACTGAGTAACGCGATAAACGGGCCATACTTCATGCAACGAAAGTAAGTAAATTCAAGATTGTTTATTATACCGTTAATAAATTCATTGCATCAACACCAACACGTTTTTTATAAAATCCTACCTTCGTGCTATCATGGAACAATACCACAACCTATTAAAACACATCCTAGAAAATGGAGTAAAAAAAGAAGACCGAACGGGCACTGGGACCTACTCTGTTTTCGGGTATCAAATGCGGTTTAATCTCGCAGATGGCTTTCCACTCGTCACCACTAAAAAACTACATCTTCGTTCGATTATTCATGAACTGCTTTGGTTTCTACAAGGAGACACAAATATTAAGTATTTAAAAGACAATAATGTTTCAATCTGGGATGAATGGGCAGATGAAGATGGAAATCTTGGACCAGTCTATGGGTATCAGTGGCGTTCATGGCCTACGCAAGACGGGGGTCATATTGACCAAATTTCGCAAGTGGTCGAACAGATTAAAAAAAATCCAGATTCTCGTCGCTTGTTAGTTTCTGCATGGAACGTTTCGTGCGTGAACGATATGGCCTTACCGCCATGCCATACGATGTTTCAGTTTTATGTAGCCGAAGGTAAACTCAGTTGTCAATTGTACCAACGAAGCGCGGATACTTTTTTAGGAGTACCTTTTAACATCGCTTCATATGCCTTGCTCACCTTAATGATGGCTCAAGTTTGCGGCTTACAACCCGGAGAGTTTATTCATACCTTTGGTGATGCGCACCTGTACACCAATCACATCGAGCAAACCAAGCTTCAACTTTCAAGGGAATGCAGGCCATTACCGACCATGAAAATCAATCCAGACGTGAATGATCTGTTTGCATTTAAATTTGAAGACTTCGAATTGGAGAATTACGACCCACACCCTCACATTAAAGCCGCGGTAGCCGTATGACAAAGCTTGCATTAATCGTAGCCATGGATGAAGAGCGGGGCATTGGAAAGAACAATGACCTGATGTGGAATCTTCCCAATGACATGAGATTTTTCAAAGAAATGACCCATGGTCAAATCGTAGTTATGGGTAGAAAAAATTATGACTCCATTCCAGAACGGTTTCGGCCCTTACCGAATCGAGAGAATTGCGTCATTACAAGAAATCCAACCTTTGAAGCACCAGGCTGCAAGGTGTTTAATACCTTGCAGGATTGCATCGATGCATACAAAGAAGACGAGCGGACGATATTTATAATTGGTGGCGGGGAAATTTATCGCTTAGCTTTGGAAACACTTTCATTGGATGAGCTCTACATAACTGAAATAGACCATACCTTTAACGCTGATACATTTTTGCACACCTTCGATGAAAAACCTTGGAAAAAAACATGCATACAAACGCAAGAGGTCGATGAACGTCATGCGTATGCCTTTGCCATTTACAACTATTCCAAATAACGTATTAATTTTATAGAAACGTTCACCATGTTAGCACCTTTCAACCTAAACCAATGGATCAATGACAACCGGGATAAATTAAAACCCCCGGTATCCAACAAGAACCTATACCATGAAGCTGGCGATTTTATTGTGATGGTTGTGGCTGGTCCAAATGCACGCAAGGATTATCACTACAATGAAAGTGAGGAATTATTTTTTCAGATTGAAGGAGACATAACGGTTAGAATTCAGCACGAAGGAAAACCAAAAGATATTTTGGTTAAGGAAGGGGACATGTTCTTATTGCCTGCAAACACACCCCATTCACCGATGCGCGGCGAAAATACCATAGGCTTAGTGATAGAACGCGTAAGAAAAGGAACAGAATTGACGGATGGGTTATTTTGGTTTTGTGAAAACTGCAACAATGAATTAAAATCCTATCGCTTTCACTTAGATAACATAGAAAAAGATTTCATTCCACGCTTTCGGGAATTTTATACTTCAGAAGAAATGCGCACGTGTAAATCCTGTGGTCACGTGATGGCTAGCGACCCAAGGTTTATATAAACCGCTTATTTATCTGTTTCGTAGGTGCTAACGTAGGTAATGTTTGTTACCTTGTCATAATACTGCAACACCAACTTCTTGGAACGCAACTCAGTAATTGTATAACCTACAGGAATTTCTTCACCGTCAGTTAAAATCAATAAAGACGTTTTGTCATCATTAAACGACCACGTACCGTGTTCAAATTCTGATTGAATTTGACCTAAAACGGTTTGTGTAGCGGTCCATGAATAGGTACCATCTTTTTCAATAACTAAGGAGATTTCAGGCTGATT
>CANHSL010000137.1 GCA_947463385.1 Flavobacteriales bacterium | reverse complement strand
TCATTAATTGCAGGCTTTAATGTTCTAGCTCAAACTGATGTACCAAAAGAATCCGGAAGCGAGATTTATTGGAACATTGGGGCGCATTCACCCTCCATTCAACCGCTCAATGACCTCATTGTCGCCGCAGGATTTCCAATGCTAAAAACCACCAGTTATTCGGCCGGATTCTCTTATGTGCAATTCAGTAAAAAGGATATCGTTACAGAGCAAGAACTATTCTATTACAATTTACAGTCAAAAAATGATTCATTAACATCCAATATGAGAAATATAAGTTATGGCTTCTCATTATTTGGGTACCGATACATGGATCGTAAAAAATTAAAAATGTTTTCAACAGTCGGACTTATTTTTAATAATTCGCGAGTAAAAGTGTTTGAAAATCTAACAAACGATAATTCCGTGGCTTCCTATTTATCAGGAACTGCCAATCAACATGAAATGAACACATTTAACTACAACTTAAATGGAACTACCCACATCAATTATTACATTTCTTTTAAGAAATCTACAACACAGCTTATTTTAGGAGCACGAGCAGCATACTATTTACCGCTAACTACCACAAAATGGAGTATGGATAATGCAAAACTTAACAATGGCCCAAAAATTAACCCCGGCGGTTATGCTGTACATTTAAGTATTGGCATGACTTTGTAGTAAAACAGTAGCTCTTTGAAAATAGAAACCGAAGCTTTCAAGATTTACCTCCGAAGCTTGGCGGAGGTGGATTCCGAAGTTATTTTCTTAACAGCACCCTGAGTAGTCCGAAGGACATATCGAAGGGTGCGGAGGTGGTTGCCACAAAAGCTTCAATTGCCTTTGATGGAAATTAAGATTTAATAAATCGTTAATTGCTCTGCACCACCCCTCCATAATTTGACCTGCGTTTAGTTTATTGTAACCTTTAAACGTGAGATCGTGAAAATGAAATCCATTTACCTATTACTTCTGCTCAGTTTAAGCATGTTGGCTTGTAAGAAAACTTCCCCTTGTCCGTCATCATCCTATTATTCATCTAAAGGAAACCTACTAGTCCTGCAGTTGGGCGAACACTTCGAAGAGGCCTACGAATATGATTTAGCCTATACCGCATTAAACAACGATTCTTTACCCTTAAGCTTTGAATCCTACCTGGGTCCCCAAGGCGACGTAACGAACTTACGGGTTTTACCAAACCCTGTCCCGATTTTCCAGCTTATCGCCAATACCATCCAATGGAATACCCCGGTGATTGATCCTACCAAACTTCAGCAACTGCCCGTTTCATATCCCTTAGATACGTCTACAATTCAAGTCTTTGGAAACCCGGGAAATCCGAATTACCCTCACCTCTGGGAGAAAATTTCCAAGCTTGACATCGTGCATACCTATCGAAAAGCCAATCCGAATGCTCCTGTAACGGTAATGAAATTGATTACCACCAGCTATAATCCAGAATTAGGATTTAGTGTTCCATCCACAAAACACCTGATTTTTTTAGTAAGGTAAGCATCCAAAACTATTTCTCCAAATCCCCGAACATGGCCATGATGGCTGCTTCGTTGGGCGCGCAAACGCCGCGTTCAGTGATTAAGCCCGTAACCAAACGAGCTGGGGTAACATCAAAGCCGTGGTTCACGGCTTGCGTAGTTTCTGGACAAATTAATACAGGTTCAATAGCTCCCGCAGCACTCTTGCCTATCACATAGCGCACCTCGTCTTGGTTTCGTTCTTCAATCGGAATTTCTTTCAATCCATCCCGCACCGATAGATCCAAGGTGGTCGACGGTAAGGCTACATAAAACGGGATTTTATTATCGTGCGCTGCTAAGGCTTTCAGGTAGGTTCCAATTTTATTGGCTACATCGCCATGCCGCGTCGTACGGTCGGTTCCTACAATAACCATGTCCACCATGCCGTGTTGCATTAAATGCCCGCCCGCATTGTCCACGATTAAGGTGTGCGGAATTCCGTGCCGTGTAAGTTCATAAGCCGTTAAGTTGGCACCTTGATTGCGCGGTCGTGTTTCGTCCACATACACATGAACGTCAAGTCCTTTTTGTTTCGCCTGGTAAATCGGAGAGGTAACTGTACCCCATTCAATACAGCCCAACATGCCCGCGTTGCAGTGGGTTAATATGTTTATGCGCTGACCTGGCTTTTTAGCGGCAAGGGCTTCTATGATGGGTAAGCCATGCACCCCAATGTTGCGGCAGGTTTCTACGTCTTGCTCCACAATGGCATGGGCTTCCTCCCAAGCTGTTTGTACTAAATTCTCGGCGCCATCTAAGCGAACTTTCATTCGATTCAAGGCCCAGAATAGGTTTACGGCCGTCGGACGTGAATTGGCCAAGGCCTCAAACGCCTGATCCATAAAGGATAGGTCGTGATTTTCTTCAATACAGGTGCGAGCCGCTAAATAAATCCCATAGGCTGCTGTGGCTCCAATTAAGGGGGCACCGCGAACAATCATGTCTTTTATGGCAGTTTCCGCCTCTTGATAGGTATGCAGTCTTACCACCACCCATTCGTGGGGTAAAAACCGTTGATCAATTACTTCCACATACCGATCTGCGGTCGGCCAAATGGTACGAAAAGGACTAGCCACCTGTTAGAGGTTAAACGCCGCTTTGATTCGGTCTACGTAATCTAGATTTTCCCAGGTAAATAATTCCACTTCAATGGATTTCTTTTCACCATTAGGTGCTTCAAATACCTTGATTTTCTTTTCATAATCACGTCCCATGTGACCATAAGAAGCGGTTTCTGAATAAATCGGGTTTCTTAGTTTTAGTCGCTGCTCAATGTAGTATGGACGCATGTCGAAAATTCCTTCAATTTTCTTAGCAATTTCTCCGTCAGACATGTCTACTTTAGCAGTACCGTAGGTGTTCACGTAAATACCACACGGTTCAGCTACACCAATTGCATAAGACACTTGCACTAACACCTCATCGCACAATCCGGCGGCTACCATATTTTTCGCAATGTGACGGGTAGCATAGGCTGCTGAACGGTCTACTTTAGATGGATCTTTTCCTGAAAATGCTCCCCCTCCGTGTGCGCCTTTTCCACCGTAGGTGTCCACAATGATTTTTCTTCCGGTTAAGCCGGTATCTCCGTGCGGTCCACCGATTACAAACTTTCCGGTTGGGTTAATATGATACGTGATTTGATCGTTAAATAAGCTTTGAAGCGCAGGCTTCATTTTTGCTTTTACACGTGGAATTACGATATCAATGATGTCTTTTTTAATTTTCGCCAACATGGTAGTTTCCTCATCAAAATCGTCATGTTGCGTTGAAACTACGATGGTATCAATGCGTTGAGGCACATTGTCATCGCTGTATTCGATGGTAACTTGCGACTTTGCATCCGGACGTAAATACGGAATAAGTTGCGGTTCGTTGTTGCGAATTAATGAAAGTTCTTGTAAGATTTTGTGTGCGATATCTAAGGCCAAAGGCATGTAGTTATCGGTTTCTTTGGTGGCATAACCAAACATCATTCCTTGGTCACCCGCGCCTTGATCTTCAGGGTTGGTGCGTTCAACACCTTGGTTGATGTCGGAAGATTGCTCATGAATGGCAGAGAAAATACCACAAGAATTTGCATCAAACATATACTCAGATTTCGTATACCCGATCTTTTTAATCGTTTCACGTGCAATTTTCTGAACATCTAAATAAACGGTGGTTTTAACCTCTCCCGCCAATACCACTTGACCGGTAGTTACTAAGGTTTCACAAGCCACTTTCGACGTTGGGTCAAAGGCCATGAAATGATCAATCAACGCATCAGAAATTTGATCTGCTACTTTATCTGGGTGCCCTTCTGACACCGACTCTGAGGTAAATAAATATGCCATTTATAGATTTGTTTTGTGCAAAAATAGGGAATTCCGTTGAATTTTACAGCGCCTTACCAAAGTGGTTTTCCAGCATCCACTCGATCTTTCAATAGGGCGTTTGGTCGATACCGGTCTTCACCGTATCGTTCATACAAGGAATTCAATTGCGCCAAGATTACGGAAGGACCAATTTCTTCGGACCAAGCCAGCAATCCCTTCGGATAGTTCACCCCTTTCATCATGGCTAAATCCACATCACTTGGGGAGGCTACCTGCATGAGCACCGCATCGTATGCTTCATTGATTAACATCGCAATAATGCGCTTAAAAATCACCTGATACAAGGCTTCGTCGGGTGTTGGATTTCCCCGATCCATCGAATAATCATAAAACCCACGTCCCGTTTTACGGCCATAAAGGCCTGCTTCTTTTAATCGTTTTTGAGTAAAGGAAGGTTTAAACCGAGGATCATAGTAAAACGCTTCGAACACCGTTTCCGTGACCGTATAATTCACATCATTTCCAATGTAATCCATCAATTCAAAGGGTCCCATTTTAAAGCCCCCAATGGAAGTCATTGCATAATCAATGGTTACAAAATCTGCCAATCCCTCTTCATATATTCTTAACGCTTCTCCATAAAATGGTCTTGCTACACGATTTACAATAAATCCAGGGGTGTCTTTGCAAAGGGCCACGGTTTTACCCATGCCTAGAATGATCTCTTGCGCCTGCGCAACTACTGCTTCGTGAGTTAAAACACTTGGAATAATTTCCACCAAAGGCATCAAGGTGGCAGGATTAAAAAAGTGGATTCCTAGAAAACGTTCCGGTTGTTTTA
>CANHSL010000136.1 GCA_947463385.1 Flavobacteriales bacterium | reverse complement strand
TTGGATAGTGAGTTTAAGCACTTGACTGTTGGTAGGACTTATAACCATGGCATTCATGTAATCGCGCTTGGAAATTAAACTCCAATCCACACATTTTTTAAGTCGTTTCTTTAATATTAAATCCAACCAAATTCTCGCACTTCTACCGTTACCTTCCATGAATGGATGCGCGATGTTCATCTCCACATATTTATCGATGATGTCATCAAAGGTGCTTTCTGGCATTTCCTCAATTTGTTGTAGTGTATCCCCTAAAAAGCGAGATACGGCAAATTGAAAACCACCCTTTGAAATGTTCTTTTGTCGAATTTGACCAGCGAAATCATACAATCCACCAAAAAGATACGCATGGATTTGTTGTAATCCCTTGGTTGTTCCAACTTCAATACTCTCGATAAATGAACTCTCATATAACGCATATGCTTTCGATTTACTTTTTCCATCAATACTTTCATCGCTGTAGGTAAACCATTCTATAAAACGATTCGCTTTCTTACCTGGAAATTCTTTACCCAAAGCAACAATTCCCTTTTGGTCTAACATATCAGTTAATCGTTTTTTCCCATCAGGAGCAAGGATTTTCAACTGGGTAGTAACACTAACCACTTCACTGTTTTCCTTTTTAAGTTTGGCTTTTAGGTATTTCCAATAGTTTCTTGTTTTGGTATAATCGTCTTGACCAGTTAGCACCGAAACAATATCCAATACGCTGAACCACCACTTGGAATTTTCCTCGTCCCAAACCGCCCGAACCTCACGGTCATTAAAAAAACGAATGGATATTTTTTGCTGGTTCATCTACACTTTAAAGATACGGAATTCAAACCAAAAAGCTATCAATATTTAAGGGGCAAGCAAAGCCCCTGGGTGCAAAGGTCCCTGAGCTTGTCCGCCGTAGCGGGGCGTAGGCGGATCGAAGGGTGCACCCAGCGGAAACAAAAAATGCCCCGATTACGGAGCATTCATGGTTGTGTTATGTTACTACTTTAGAAAGCAATTCGAAGATTAATTGCGTTCTTCAATTCCAATTTGTATCTATTAAAGCCCATACATATAGGGTTTACGAGCCAAAACAACACTTAACAAGACTGGCGACTCGCCAGCCAATAGGCTAAAAACGTTTACACAACCATTACAAATATACTTAAAAAGGAAAGTCACTTTCTAATGCATCGCCTAGATGAATTACTTTTCCTTTTAAATGTGATGTTTGCAGCCCACCCCCATATATACACCAAAGTATAGGCATGCTGCACCGAGCCGGTTCAGGCGCATACCCGTCCGTAAAATAGATTAATCCGTTATAGCCTCGAGATTTGTTCGCCCATTCAATAACGGGGTCAAAACTTGTCCCTCCTCCGCCTTTAAACGTTGGCGTACTCAAGGACCGCTTCAACTCGTAAACCTCATGAATTTTAGCATCGCAGGTTAATACCGTAACTGAGGTGCCCGTTTTATAAATCGATACAATTTCAGTCCAAAATTCAGCGAGTAATTTATCGTCTATTGAACCTGAAGTATCTACAGCAACAATAAGGTTTCTGAGGCGTTTTATGCGCCGCCCCGGATTACCATCAAAGCGTTTACTTTCTTTTCTTCGGGTTGTTTTTATAACGGTTCTCCCACACGATGCATTGAACAGGCGCAATAGGCGTTTCCATGAAATTTTGGGTACACTTAACAACTGATCTACGGTACGACGAACCTCTGAAGGCAGCGCCCCATATCCTGTCGATCTTTTCTTGGAATCCGAAAGGATTCTACCCAAGATACGTCCCGATGAACCTGCCCCACCCTGCTCCCAAAGCTCATGGCTGCCAACCAACAAATCTCCTACCTCTACGGTTGTAAGTGCCGTACAGCTTTGCGGATACCTTTGTTCGGCATCTGGTTCCCGAAGTTTTAACAACTCGTTGTAATAATACTCCATGGATTCAAATGACTTCAAGGCCAATTCGGGAAAGGTTGACAATAAAATAGCTCCCGTCGGAAGTGGCCATGGATCAACATATTGATTAACCACTAAGTCGGCTGCTAAATTTTCCAGCATGCGCTCCTTACCGCTTGACCTAAACAAATGCTTAAACACTAAATGGAGCACCTCATGCTTTAATACCGCAACGCGCTGTTCAACCGTCAGCGTATTCGTTAAAAAATCCGGATTCACATACAAATAGAAAACATCTTCTCTAAACGATACCGCCATCGTAGGAATGTCTGCGGTAATGACTCGGGTAACATGCGCCAAGACATGCGCAAAAAATGACTCACTTCGGAGTAACTGATAAATCGATTTCGATAAGATATGTTCAGGATCCATTCCCAAAGGCTATTGCATTTGTACGAACTGTGAGAGTACTTCACGGTCCGTAATTACTTTTCCGAGCATTTCCATCGCAGGGGTTCTGAGCATGCGAACCTTCATCAGATCCTTGTGAAACGCATACCGCAAATCCACAGGAATTCGAGCAGCTTTTAGCACATGAATCAACAATTCACCGGATGATTCCGCTACGGTATAGTCGGATGAAAGTAGAATCACCACACGACTCAGTAAGGTATTTATCAGATCAAGCCTGATTCCTTTTTCTGACGTGGTAATCCGTTCAATTACTTCCGTGGCTTCTTGGGTTTTTTCTAATGCCAAAAACGCTTCAGGCGAGGGAATCTGATGCAGGATTAGTTCAACAAAATTCATAAATGAATCAGCCGTTTCGCCATCTAAACAGCCCTTCGCCAAGAGCTCAACCAATTGCCGTTCTTGCATTAAATCAGGGATGTTTTTAATTTGTGAAAAGAACTGAACCAAGGTTCGAGGGGTTGTTCGTTTCATGGTCACCATTTCGGGGTAGGTTAACACGAAATTAATCCCACGCGGATCAATCCCTGCCTTAAGTGCCCATGCCGCCCAAGCTTTCGCATCGAAATCCAAGGTCACATGAATCATTCGCGTCAACATCGCTTCATCCATCGGAGTGACTGAATAATCTCCCGAATCTGGATTTGCCGTAACAACGATTTGCCATTTAGAGGGCAGCGACCAAGAGAACATTTCAAAATTCTGAAGTAATTGCATCGTTCCCCGCAGGATTCGATCATCCGCCCTGTTGATATCGTCCAACAACAAAATACCAGGACCTTCATCCGTAGGAACCCATTCTGGTGGGAGATATACCGTGCGTTCATCGCCATAAACCGTTGGATCTGGATCTATTTTCATCGGTAATCCATGAAGATCACCCATTTCCTCAAATTGAGCAGGTGCGCAATAAGCCAACTTCCAATGACGGCTCCGGGCCACCTCCATCGCGATTTCGGTTTTCCCTAAGCCATGCGTTCCCCAAATGCAAATCGGGGTGGGACGACGCCCTGTTTCTTCTTCAAACGTCAGGTTTGCTTCAAGTACCTTACCCAGCAGATCAAGCAATTCCTTTCCATTAATTCGCGATCCATAACATCCATTTTCACTACTCATAAATCAATATTCGTGTTAGTTAAAGTAATTAATTTTCTTTTTTCTTCTTGTAATGCATTCCCTCGAATCCGAATCTTTGCCATTGGCCATAAGGCAAGAGATAACAACCAATACACCTCCGTTAGTAAATTATCCTCCAAATCAAGGTAACAAAGCCGTTTTAAATTTACAAAAGACGGAGGAATCGAACGAATAAAATTACGATTCAAATCAAGGCGCTCCAGTGCAGTTAGCGCGCATAGTTCAACGGGAAATTCCTGAAATTGATTGTTAGAAAGCAACAATTCCTTTAAACCTGTTAATTCAGCACATTGCTTGGGTAATTCATGGAGGCTATTATTCCCTAAATCCAGTAGGTGTAAGTTTGGTAATTTCACCCCATCACAGGCTATAGACCCCAGCTTATTCGAACGCAAACAAAGGGTTTCTAGGGAACTAGAACACGCAGAGAGATCGAAATGCACTACTTGGTTATTCGATAAATCAAGGGATTTTAGCGCATGTAAGCGACCGAGATTACCTAGTGTATTCAGTGCATTCATTGAAAGATCAAGTTCCACTAAGGAAGTAGGAAAAAGACTCAAATCTAATTCCTTTCTGAGATTGCATTGCGAAAGCCTTAAGCGTTCCAAACCATGAATTGAATTTAGGGTTGGCACATTATTCAATGGACAGGCAATAAAGCGTAAAGATTTCAATCCGGAAAGCCCATCCAACTGTTTGGGCAATATCGCGCCTTCAACCCGAACAAATACCAGTTCGCGTAAATAAGGCGATGCAAAAAGTGTTTTCGATAGCTGATAATCGGATGTGATGTCAATGAACATTACCGCGCTAATACGGTAAGAAACCAGCATAAAATCCATGGCGAAAATCGACTCCAAAACAAAACTTGATTCAATCACCAACTTGCTAATAGACAAGGCTTCAATTAATTGACTGGCCACACCGAGTGGTATTTTATGGTAAATCCTAGTGAAATGTAAAGTATCTGGACTTGGCCAACAGGAAAGGGGATTCGAAATACTTCCCCTTCTAATTTCGGATGCGATACTTCCTTCTGCACCAAAAGCGATGAGAAGAAGGCGCTGAAAATCATAAACAACCGCATTCGATTTACCGGTAAAATTTGGTGAGTACGGATTTAAATTCAGCCAGACCTCATCAACAATTGCAGGAGGAAAGACCTGAATAAACAAGCAATTTTGCTCCATATTTTGGTAATCCGCCAGCAGTTCAATTAACTTAGTTGTTGTAA
>CANHSL010000135.1 GCA_947463385.1 Flavobacteriales bacterium | reverse complement strand
GGTCTTTTTCCTCTCCACCAAATAAGTTGTTGCCAATTCGACCTAAGGCGACATTGAACACACCTGCTTTTTCAAACACTAAGTTTCTAAAGGCCATATTTGAACCGCGCGGATAATCTGTTCTATTGAAGTAAAAAGAAGTTTCGCCTTTGTTAAAGTACCCAAGTAAAGAATTCAAGTAAAGGTTTTCCCAACTCGGTTTAATCTCTTCATAATGAAGGAGTATTGGTCCGCCAATGCAGCCACATTCAGGGTGCTTATTAAACGATTCGATGAGTACACTTAAATAATTTTCATCAATGAATGCGTCATCATCTAAAAAGGTAATGATTGGTGCTGAGGATTCTTTGATGGCGCGATTTCTAGCATAGGATAAACCTTGGTTCGTTTCTAGAACATAGTGCGTAAGATGCGAGGGGTTCGAGTGTGAAAATTGTGTGAAAAGTTCGTGGGTATTCCCCGGCGAATTATTGTCTATCAAGATAATTTCAAAACGCTCAGGAGCAAGAGTTTGTCGCAATATGGATTCAAACAACTGAGGTAAATACCGTTCTCGGTTGTATGTACAAATGGCTACCGTTATCTCAATCGAACTCAATGCTTATACCTTGTTTTTAAGTGCTGACAACGCGTTTTTTATTCCACTGGGGTTTTTGCCGCCTGCAGTAGCAAAGAAGGGTTGACCGCCGCCGCCGCCTTGAATCATTGGCGCTACTTCTCGAATCCATTGCGTAGCATTCCATGCCTTGGATGCCACTAAATCATCAGAAATGATTACGCTTAGTCCACATTTATCGCCATCGATATTTCCAATGATACCAACAAAACTTGGATATTGTCCTTTCAGCTGAAACAAGATGTCTTTTACCGAATTACTGTCAATGGATACTTCTTGACATAGGCATGGAATTCCATTGATTTCTTCGAGCTTGCTTTCTAACTCACGCTTAATTCCTTTGTTTCGCTCCTTGATTAATCCGTCAATTTCTTTTCCTAATCCTTGGTTTTGATCCATTAAATCCTGAATGCTTTTGAGTACATCCTTTGGATTTTTGAACATCGCACGTACCTCAGCCATGATCGCAGATTCCTGCTTGTAATAGGCTTCAGCCGCTTGACCAGTAATTACTTCTATACGTCGAATTCCTGCAGCTACAGCCGCTTCAGATTGTATATGTATTAACCCGATTTCACCCGTTGACTTCACATGGGTACCGCCACACAATTCAATGGATTCTCCAAATTGAATTACACGAACTAATTCACCGTATTTTTCTCCAAACAAGGCCATTGCACCCATTGCTTGTGCTTCACTGATTGGGGTATTTCGTTTTTCGTTCAGCGAAATGTTAGCAGAAATTTGTTGTTCCATGAGCGAAACAACCTGTTCCATTTCTTCATCTGTTACCTTCGCAAAATGGGAAAAATCAAATCGAAGATAGTCGGGTCCAACCAGGGATCCTTTTTGCTCCACATGCGTTCCAAGTACAGTCCGTAAAGCGTGGTGCAGTATATGCGTAGCGCTGTGGTTTTTTTGAATATTTACCCTTCGATTCAGCTCAATTTGTGCGCTAAATGTATCGCTTAGATTCGCGGGTAAAGATTCACATAAATGCACAATTAAGTTGTTTTCCTTTTTTACATCGAATATTCGGGTTTTATTTCCTTCTACATCGATTAACCATCCGGTATCGCCAACTTGTCCGCCACTTTCCGAATAAAACGGTGTTTGACTAAGCACTAATTGATAGAATTCGCGTTGTTTCTGAGTTACTTTTCGGTATCTATTGATGGTGGTGTCGCACTGCGTTACATCATATCCAATGAATTCCGTTGGATGTTCTTCATTTACCTGCTGCCAGTCGTCGGTTTCAATTCCTGTAGCCGCGCGAGATCGCTCTTTTTGTTTCGTTAATTCTTGATTAAATCCGGTTTCATCTACGGAAAAACCATGCTCGCGACCAATAAGTTGAATAAGGTCTAACGGAAACCCATAGGTGTCATATAATTCAAATACAGCAGTGCCTTCAAGGGTGTTATTGTTTTGACCTCGAGTTGCCTCCATCAAAAGATCCATCCGTTTAATTCCTTGCTCTAAAGTTCTGAAAAAGCTGAGTTCTTCCTCCCGAATTACCTTAGTGATTAAGTCTTCTTGAGCAATTAATTCCGTGTATGGATGCCCCATTTGTTCTACAAGCACCGGAATTAGGGTGAAAAGAAAGGGCTCTTTCAATTCCAGGGTTTGATACCCGTAGCGAACCGCGCGACGTAAAATTCTTCGAATTACATAGCCGGCGCCATTGTTCGCTGGAAGCTGACCGTCTGCAATTGAAAAAGCAATCGCTCGGATATGGTCGGCAATAACACGCAAGGCGATATCCGTTGGTTCTGATTTTCCATACGCTTTCCCTGCGCGTTTTTCCATGTGCTGAATTAGCGCTTGAAACAAATCGGTATCGTAGTTACTTTGTTTCGCTTGAAGCGCCATCGCTAAGCGCTCGAGGCCCATCCCTGTATCAACGTGCGTTGCTGGAAGCGGTTCCAGGCTGCCGTTGGCCTTACGGTTGAATTGCATGAAAACCAAGTTCCAAATTTCTATGACTTGTGGATGGTCGTTATTTACAAGCGACGCACCGGAAATTTTTGATTTTTCTTCCGTATTTCTTAAATCTACGTGAATTTCTGTGCAGGGTCCGCAGGGGCCGGTATCGCCCATTTCCCAAAAATTGTCCTTTTTTGAGGCCAATAAAATATGCGAAGGGTCAATGAGTTTGGTCCATAATGCGTTGGATTCAGCATCCATTGGTACCTTATCTGCTTCGTCTCCTTCAAACACGGTGACATATAAATCTTGAGGATTCAATTTGTACACCTCGGTCAATAGTTCCCAGGCCCATTCAATGGCTTCTTTTTTGAAATAATCACCAAACGACCAATTCCCTAGCATTTCGAATAAGGTATGATGGTAGGTATCTACACCAACTTCTTCTAAATCATTGTGTTTTCCAGAAACGCGCAAGCATTTTTGTGCGTTGGCAACCCGGGTTACAGGTGCCGTTTCATTCCCGAGGAAGTAATCCTTAAATTGATTCATTCCCGCATTCGTAAAAAGCAGGGTGGGGTCATTTTTAATTACAAGCGGTGCCGAGGGGACAATTGCGTGTCCTTTTCGCTCGAAAAAATCAAAAAACTGTTGGCGTATTTCAGAAACGGTCATATGGGTATACAATGAGTTGCAAAGGTAGAAAAAACAAATGTGTTCTTTTCATTCCAATATGGAAAGCGGTAACTTTGTTCCATGAACTTTATTTCACCGGAATTAGAGCAGTACGCAGGAAGCCATACGAGTCCAGAATCCGAGTTGCTTGCACGGATAAACCGAGAAACCCACCTCGAAGTTTTACAACCGCGAATGTTGAGTGGTCATCTACAGGGGAGGGTGCTATCCTTGCTGTCCAGCTTATTACAACCTAAACGAATTCTTGAAATCGGAACCTATACGGGGTATTCAGCGCTCTGCTTGGCCGAAGGCTTACCGGTTGATGGAAAGTTAATAACCATCGATGTAAATGAAGAATTACAGGCTCGAGTGCAATCCTATTTTAATGACTCTGCCTATAAAAATCAAATTGAATACCACATCGGTGATGCCATGGAATTAATTCCGACCTTGCCAGAAATGTGGGATTTAGTATTCATTGATGCGGATAAAAAGAACTATCTGAATTATTATGAGCTGGTTATTGAGCGAATGAATCCAGGAGGAATCATTTTAGCGGATAACATCTTATGGTCGGGCAAAGTGATTGATCCGGCCGCAACAGACCGCGAAACCGAAATGCTTCGTCGCTACAATGAAGTAATTCATACGGACAATCGCGTAGAGAATATCTTGTTGCCAATTCGCGATGGTATCATGGTTGCTCGAAAAAAATGAAAAGAACCCTCACTAAAACGGCTGACGGTTCCTATACCTTGTATGTTCCCGAGCTAGACGAACATTACCATTCCATCCATGGTGCGCTTCAAGAAGCAAATCATGTGTTTATTCAGAACGGCCTCGCGATGTTATCGAATAAAAAATCAATTCGCGTTTTGGAAATGGGTTTAGGCACTGCGCTTAATGCCTATTTAACTTATGAATGGTCGAAGAAGAACAACATTGAAGTATGGTATTGCGGGGTAGAAGCGTATCCGGTAGATGGCGAGGTAATTACTACGTGTTTAACTGAAATCGGAGTGGATAAGCAGGATGTATTATCGTTTTTCAGTTCGCTTTCTTATGGGGAGACAAAAACGTTGGAGTATTTTACCTTGGCACCAATTCATGCGTTTTGGGCGGATCTTTCGATGGAAGATTCATTTGATATAATTTTTTATGATGCCTTCGGACCAAGGGCGCAAGAAGAAATGTGGACCATTGGTAATTTTGAGATAGCATTTAAGGCCTTGAAATCGGATGGAATACTGGTTACTTATTGCGCAAAAGGTCAGGTGAAAAGGGATTTAAAATCGGTCGGATTCAATGTGGAATCAAGACCAGGGCCACCAGGAAAACGGGAAATGACAGTTGCCTTTAAGTCTTAACATTCTTTAAGAATCTCGCTGAGTTTTTTCAATATTCAACGTGTATATTTGATTCACTATTCATAGTAGTTAGGTTTAATTGTTAAATTGGTTTGAGAAAGCCGTTGATTCGTCAACGGCTTTTTTGATTCCACTCAAAATAAGCAGTTTTTAACTGATTCAACACCAACGCCGTGGCTCCC
>CANHSL010000134.1 GCA_947463385.1 Flavobacteriales bacterium | reverse complement strand
GGTCTATCATGACTTGCGTGTGCTCTACTCGAACACCTAATGCAAAGGGTTTTGCCAAGATTTTTATTCCAGAGTCATGCAGCAAATAAAAAATATCTCTGGCGGAGTGTCCGGTGGCTAGAACCACCTGGGCGGTTGGTATCTTTTGTTTATGGTTTATTTCTATTTGGCTTATTACATTTCCTGTTTTTGTGATCCCCGTTAATGTAGATTCAAAGTGAATTTCGCCACCTTGTTCAATGATGAAGTTTCGAATATTCTCAATGATTTTAGGCAGTTTATTCGTTCCTATGTGCGGGTGCGCCTCAACAAGGATGTCTTCGTCCGCTCCGAAATAAACCAAGAGTTCGAGTACTAAATCTACCTCGCCACGCTTTTTTGATCTCGTATACAGCTTGCCGTCAGAATAGGTTCCCGCACCGCCTTCGCCAAAACAATAATTAGAATCTTCATTAATGCGTTGTTCGCGTGCAATTAACGCTAAATCCCTCCGTCGCGCTTTAACATCCTTACCTCGTTCAAAAACAACTGGTTTTAAACCACCCATTAAGGCCTGCAAGGCAGCAAATAATCCCGCAGGACCAGCCCCAATGATATGAACTTCGGGAGCGTGATGTACCTTATGAAATGTAAAGGTTCGAATGCGGTCGGGTAGTGGCTTGTTTGAACATTCCAGTGTCGCATTGATTTTTATTTGCCGAGATCGCGCATCAATGCTTCGCTTTTTCCAACGCATGTACTCATACGATTTTCCCGTTTGGTTTTCAATGATTCGCTTGATTGTGCTCCAATCTTTTGCTTCTTCTGGGGTACAAACAAATGCAATCTGTTCCATTAGCCTTCAAAAATAAAGGAAACAAACCAGCCACGGTTATATAAGGTTTGTATCGGTGCGGCAATATAGGTGTTGTCTTTAATGAACACATTGCTGAATCCATGGGTGAATTTCAATTCTACACCAAATTTAAAGTAGGGTGCAAAGAATTCCAGTCCACCTCCAATTTGACCTTGCCAATCATAGCGTTTAATTTTTATGAATGGATCGATAAAGTTTTGTGACGCTTTCTCTTGCGACTGTAAATCAATGGAATATTGTCCGCCAATTAAACAATAGGCTGCGAAATTATTTAGTCGTTTAGTCCTAAATTGCAACATTAATGGGAAGTCCAAGTTGGTCGAGTTTACACGCTCATCTTCAATGCGATACCCGAGCTTAGCGGTGGTGTCTTCGAAGGTATATTTAATGGATCGTTCCAAAAATGAAATGGTTGGAATAAAGCGTAAACGAATCATGGGAGTGCCTAAGCGCATGGTTGTCAAAATGCCAAGTTGTCCACCCGGTTGAGCATCATTTTGAATCGTTAAAATCTTGAATTGCTCATAGGCGTTTTGCACCGGATATAAGGTGAAGTCGGACGAATTAAAACCGAGCATGAATCCGAAATGAAATAGCCTGCGATCAAAGTTTTTATACCGCTCTTGCTTGAACTTTTGTCCAAAGAGAAGCATGGGGGTAAGAAATGTAAGTAAAAGATATATTGAACGCATGGTTGATGAAACGCAAAAGTATCAGTTAAGTTGCATTACTTGACACCCGTATAAATCGTAGCTATTCCGCCGCTAACCAAGGTTGATTCTACCTGTTTGTATCCTAGTTTACTCAATATGTCGGTAAACGCTTTACCCTCAGGAAATGCGGCTACACTTTCTGGAAGATAGGCGTAGGCCTTTTCATCTTTTGAAATGCGCTTTCCGAAGAACGGAATAATGAAACGGGAGTAAAACGCAAATGCTTGTTTAATTGGAAAACGTTTTGGTTTGGAAAATTCTAAGATTACAATTTTTCCTCCACTTCGAGTTACCCGAAGCATTTCGGTAAGGCCTTTTTCTAAATTCTCATAGTTTCTAACACCGAAACCTACCGTAATCGCATCAAAATAACCGTCCTCAAAAGGCATATTTTCAGAATCTCCCAATTGCATGTCGATGATGTGGCTAACCTGCTTGGCCTTCATTTTATTTTTACCAACTTCAAGCATCCCAGAAGAGATATCCATTCCTATAATTTGAGTCGGATTAAGTTTTAGCAAGGCAATCGCGAAATCTCCTGTTCCAGTGGCTAAATCTAAGATGCGTTTCGGTTGAATCTCACGCAATGTGTTGACTGCTTTTCGGCGCCAAATGTGATCAATGCCTAAGGATAAAAAGTGATTTAAAAAATCGTAGCGCGCTGAAATGTTGTTAAACATCTGGGCTACTTCTTCTTTTTTTGATTTATCCGTGTTATACGGTTTTACAATCTCACTCATGGGTGTACTAATTTTTTTGCTTCATTCAACAGCGCTGCTTTATCAACACTTACAACGCCGGAGTGTTCACATACCAGTCCGCCAGATAAATTTGCGATTGAAGCGATTTCAGCAGGGGGTAAGCCCGCAATTAAACACAAGGTGGCAACCGCAATAACTGTATCACCGGCGCCACTTACATCGGTAATTTCCCTCAAATGTGCCGGAATGATTTTCCAAGTGCTTCCGTTCTCTATAAATACCCCATGTTCAGAAAGTGTAATAAGGGTTAATTCGTGATTGAGTTTATCACGCAGTTGTTTTGCTCCGTTAACAATTGAATCAGGTTGGTTAACTACATCGATGTTTACATCAAGCCCTTCTTTGATTTCCTTAAGGTTTGGCTTGAATAAGTTCACGCCGCGATAACTTAGAAAATTATCTTTCTTAGGGTCCACCGTAGTTTTTACTCCCTTTTCCTTCGCATAGGCAATAAGCTCAGTAATTACTCGATGAGTAAGCACACCTTTGTTATAGTCTTCAAAGATTAAGGCATCAATTCCCAAATCAATTCGATGCTTGGTGGCCATGATTAAGGCATCTTCTAATGAACTGCTTATGTCACCGGTATCTTCTTGATCTATACGTAACACATGTTGTGTTCCCGATAAAACCCTTGTTTTTACCGTAGTTTTTCTGTCTTGCGATTGAATGATTTCTTGATTCTGTATCTTCGCTTCGCTCAGTAGTTCCTGGAATTTGGTTGCAGCAGCATCTGTTCCGATGACAGAACAAAGGTAAACTTCCGCACCCAGTGCTTTTAAATTCAGTGCTACATTCGCTGCACCACCTAAGCGATGCTCTTCTTTGTCAAGTAGTAATACCGGCACCGGAGCCTCCGGACTCATGCGGTGAACTTTGCCCATGACATAGGAATCAATCATAACGTCACCAACAATGGCAACCTTCATGGCATTAAAGGAATCGAATATCGCCTCTAAATTCATCTGCTTAAATTGGCTAAGGCTGCAGTTAGGCGTTCCATTGCTTTGATGAGCTGTTCTTCCGATGCAGCATAACTTATACGGATGCAATTTGGCGCTCCGAATCCTTTGCCGTCTACCAGCGCAATGTTTCCTTCGCGAAGCAAATACATGCACAAGTCATCACCATCTTGAATTAACTGTTCTCCATCTTTAGTCCCAAAATAAGCAGATACATCCGGGAATAAATAAAAAGCTCCTGTGGGCACGTTGCATTTTACTCCTGGTATTTTATTCAAATAGGAAAGAACTAAATCACGTCGTTTATGAAACGTTTCTACCATTTCTTTCAATACACTGGGATCAGCATCCATAGCTGCAATTGCTGCGCGCTGTGTTATGGAACTTGTTCCCGATGTAAATTGCCCTTGAATTTTATTGCACGCATCTGCAATTTGTTTGCTTGCACCGATATATCCTAGTCGCCAACCCGTCATTGCCCATGCTTTAGATACGCCATTAACGGTAACTACTTGATCGAATATTTCTGAAAATTGTGCTAAGCTTGCGTGTTCACCTTCAAATCGAATATGCTCGTAAATCTCATCCGATAAGGCAATAAGGTCGGGGTGTTTTACCAATACATCGGCCAATCCACGTAATTCCTCCTTCGTATATACTGACCCTGTTGGATTACAGGGCGAAGAGAAAATAAATAACTTAGTTTTTGGCGTTATCGCGGCTTCGAATTGCGCGGTATTAATTTTAAAATCTTGGTCTATTCCCGCATGAATTACCACCGGAATCCCACCTGCCATCTTAACGATTTCAATGTATGAAACCCAGTATGGGGCTGGTATTATTACTTCATCCCCTGGATTAATTAAACTCAATACTACGTTCGCAATCGATTGTTTTGCTCCGGTTGAAACTACAATCTGTTCCTTTGGATAGTTTAGTCCGTTATCACGCATGAATTTGTGCGAAATACGTTCTCTAAGGTCATCATAACCAGACACCGGCGTATAGGTAGTGAAATTCTGCTCTAGTCCTACTACCGCGGCATCTTTAATAAACTGCGGCGTATTAAAATCCGGTTCACCTAAGGACAATGAAATGATGTCTTTTCCTTGTGCTTTTAATTCGCGACTTAACCTTGCCATGGCCAGCGTAGCCGACTCTTCCATGGCATTTAAACGTTCAGATAGTTTAATCATGCCGCAAAGTTACGAATTATGATCGTATCCGTTAATCCAATAAATCAGGCCTTCTGGATTTTGTGCGTTCGAGCGCTTGATCTTCTCTCCAACGATCGATTTCCTGAGAATTTCCACTCAGTAATACATCTGGGACACTCCATCCGTTATATACTGGTGGTCTCGTGTACACCGGAGGCGACAGCAATTGGTCTTGAAAACTGTCGGTTAAGGCCGAAGTTTCGTCGTTTAGCACGCCTGGAATCAATCTAACAATCGAATCTACTAATACGGCAGCAGCAAGTTCTCCGCCGGATAGGACATAGGACCCAATAGAAATTTCTTTGGTGATGTAGTGTTGTCTGATTCGGTCATCTACGCCTTTGTAATGTCC
>CANHSL010000133.1 GCA_947463385.1 Flavobacteriales bacterium | reverse complement strand
TCAAAAATACCAAGGATGTAAATTCAGGAATACCCCCTTCCGCTAAAAGATGTTAACATGTTGAAAAATATCAAAGGATGCCTACCTTCATCAATTCGATTTCTACGGTAGGCCAATTCACCATGAATCCATTGGCAACCATACGGTTTGGTATCAAGGGGATTCCTTCCGCAATATCATCAATGTATAGTTTGTCAAAACGAAGACTTTCAGTTAAGTCGAAGGGACCGGGATGAATCTTTTTTGCAGTCGACCTGCTAATGGTGTCCAGGCCATGCGCCGAATCATTAAGAAACGCCAGCGCTTCTTCCAAACTTCCATCGTTCAGGTCGGCTCGGTAGGTATTAAGAATGAAGGCGTGCCCTATATCTTGTAAAGCCCGAATCACCCGAATGGCATGGGGGTTTTCAGCGCCTAAGGCCGGGTATTGGTGCTCTACAACGGTTCCGTCAAAGTCAAGGTAAATGGTCATTTCGTAATGAATTTAAAATTATATTTATTAACATCAAAAGATATTTAAGTAAAAAAAATTAAATTTGGCTTACACTGTAATATGTTATCGATGAAAAATATTCTTTTACTCGTTGTTTCCGCTATCCTCTTCTCATGTTCTAATAACGAACTACCCGAATCAGGTGAAAATAGTGCCAATTCTCAAAGCATGCCAACCATTATGGTCTTTCCATCCGATGCTCTTTTATTAAACATGGGCTTTTTAAGGGAAATCCAAAATCAAGGAACTATTTCATATCAACGCGATTATCAGCAAGCGTTCATCAAAAATCCAGATGTAAAATTTGCTATTGCATCTTTACAGGAAGAGTTTGCTAAAAATGGATTTCGATTAGAGGACATGGAACAACAACTCAAACAAATTACAAACAATAATGCTATGGACGAAGCTAATGGAATCGTTCGAGATATAAAAACAGAGCTTTTGAATACGGTTCGTCCTGACTATATCATTGAATTGGATTACAATAACGTAGTCAATACCCGGAGCCGTAATGGTGACGGCTCGATGACATTCACCATCAAATGTTTGGATGTTTACACAAACAAAGCAGTAGCTTCTATCTCCAAGAGCGGAGTTGATATGTCAGGCGGAGTCGACATGGCCTCAAAAATAAAGGAAATTATAGGTGAATCCATGTCGGATTTTAAAAGTCAAATTATTTCACATTTCGATGATTTGAAAAAAAATGGAGTTGAAATCACCTTGAGGGTCGCTGCGAACGGAGTAAGTGGCATCGCCTTGGACGATGATTGTGGAGATGAAGAAATAGGTGAAAAAATTGACCTATGGTTAAAACAAAACACCATCAATCAGGCCTTTAAAATGGTTAAAAACACGGATGTAGAAGTTTCATACACCAATGTACGCATCAAGGCGAGGGACGATAATGGCATGAAATATACGGCTTATGATTTTGCAAAAGATTTGAAGAAAGGTTTGAAAAAAGGGTGTGGATTAGATGTTAACAATAGTACACAAAGTTTGGGGGACGCTTTGCTAATCATTGAATCTACCTTAAATTAATATTTGGCCATGAAGAAAAAAGTTTTTATCCTTTTGTCTTGTTTTTTCGTACTAGCATCGTGTGGTAGTGAATCCCAAGATTCAGAAGAAAAAGCATCTTGCGATTCAGTAGATGAATGCATTTCGGTATATGATTTTGAAACGGCTAGAAAACTCATGAATAAAGGTGGGATAAGTGGTTTCTTGGGTGGGAATGATGATTACAAAAATATAGTTATTGCTGAATCAAAATATTGGGCCGACAAAGGAGATATTGAACGTGCCTTGTCGGTTGTAGATGAATCTTGGGGAGTGAGTGATTCACATTGGCCAGAGGAAGATTGGCAATGTTGGAGAAACAATATCATTGACATTGGAGTAACGGCTAGTTGCGAGAAAGGAGATTTTTTAAAAGCAAAACTCTTAGCTATTAAATCAAGCGAAGATTTGAACGTGGATGGGATAAAAATTGGTTCAATTATCGACGGATGGGTTGATAAAAATGGCAATTTATATTCATCGTCTTATGATTGTGAGGAAAGGGGGAGAAAACCTTGTTTGGAAAACAAAGCAAAGGGTCCTTCCATGAGACAGTTGTTAATGGCAAAAATAAAGGATTATCAAAAATTACTGAAATAATGTTGCTAATGAATAAATACGTTATACTGCCCTTAGTTGGTTTCATGTTACTTTCCTCGTGCGGGGGAGACGCTACTAAATCGGGTTGCGATTCAGTGAATAGTTGTTTGGCAATCTATGATTTCGAAGGTGCAAGGCACTTAATTGATAGAGAAGATTATGGTTGGGAAAAGGAATTTCGAGAAGTAACTATTGCTGAATCTAAATATTGGGCGGAGAAAGGTGAGATAGACAAGGCATTGTCGGTAATAGATGAATCTTGGGGAGTGAGTGAATCTGATTGGCCCGAAGAAGATTGGCAACAATGGCGCTATAACATCATCGAGAAGGGAGTTACTTCATGTTGTGAGAAAGGCAATTACAGTCAAGCCAAAATTTATGCATTAAAAGCTCCAGACGACTTAAACATTGATGGTCAAAAAATCGGCTCTAGTTCAGGTCGATGGGAAGATAAAAAAGGAAATACCTACGATTATCAGGGGGAATGCGAGAATGATGGTGTAAAGCCATGTTCTGAAATTAAAGCAAAAGGACCATCCATGCGTGAAGAACTTTTAAAGAAAATTGCCCAATTTGAAGAACTTCTTAAATAATAATAATAATGAAACGTATTTTTCCAATTTTAATGGTATTATCGATCCTGTCCTGCCAACAGGAGAATGAAGTAAAAGATCCATTTGAACGAGCAAATCGAACCGATTCTGATAATTCCAATACCGATAATCTTATCATTGATGGAGATACTGTAAATTTCACAAGCAACTTTAAATTGAATGTGTACGTTGCGGATAATGAGGATTTCGGTGCGGAAGGTAAGCGACTCATTGAAACTCGTTTAGTTGCTGCAATGACAAAATTTGGGATTTCAGGTTCAGGAGCAAATCCACGATTTTTTATTGGACCTGTAGTAAATTTAATTTCAAAAAATGTTACTGCCACGTCACCGACTAAATATATGAACACGTATGAAATAACACTGTATGCTGTCGATGCAGTTAACCAAACGATCTTTTCCTCTTATACGTTTTCAGGAAAAGGTGTTGGAGACAGCCAATCCAAAGCCTGTATCAACGCATTTCAATCTCAAAAATTTAATAACGCTGATTTTTACAAGTTTCTAAAAAATGCCGAAGAGAAAATTCTTAAATATTACAACCAAAATTGTGACGTTTTAATTTCAGAAGCAGAGGCAGAGGCAAAAATTAGAAATTATTCGAGTGCGTTTAATGTCTTGAATAACATACCAAAGGAATGTTCAGAATGTTACAAAAGGGCATCGGCAAAAAGAGTTGAGTATTTCCAAATGAATTTAAACAATGAATGTCAATCCATACTCGCCAATATGAAATCTGAGTTAGGGAAATACAATGATGCAACTGCTTCCGGGTTTAATGACGATGCTATGAATTATTATGCATTGATAGACCGTCAATCTTCTTGTTTTCCTGAGGCTGAAAAACTATATAATAGTCATATTCGAAAATTAAACCCTAAAGCGAGGCGCGATTGGGATTTAAAAATGAAGAATTGGGAAAAACAAGTGGAATTGGCTGATAAAGAGTTCGATTTAAAGCGTGATAAGGAAATGGGTAATTTAGAATATTTAAAACTTAAAGAAGAAATGGCTGCCAAAGCTGAGATAGAAGGCAATAGAAAACTTATTCAGAAATATAATTACGATGAGTTGCCTTGGCTGCGAAAACTATTTACTCCACGCCAGCACGTTGATTAATTTATTACAAAATGGGATTATTTTCAAAAATCCGCAGTGGATTGTACAAAACAGCTAAAGTTCTTGGGGATATTTCCGCAATAAAAAACGGCAAAATTTTAAAGAGAATCAAAAATCGAGTAGTGGGAAGAATCGCTGGTAAAACCCTAGGTAAGATTAACAAGAAAATCTAAAGTTTTTCGTCCATCTTTGTTTGCCATAAACCCATCACAATGTACAAATTTACCGATTCGAATTTTACCCCGAAGCAAAAGCGTAATTATAAGATTTTAAGGTTCATGTTTAATTGGGCAGGCTGGCTTGTAATTGCATGTGTGGTACTTCCGGTTTTATATGAATTACTTGCCTATTTTGTCAAAGGTGTTGCGTATGTTGATATATCTATTGATATTCCGGTATTCGGGGTAATAGTTACAGGAGTTATCTTGTGGTTCCTACTTCGATGGTTTGTAGCAAACCGCTGTATTAATTGTTTTAAATCCAACGCGCTAGAAGAACAAAGTGAGACCATTGTGTCCGATTGGTCAAAATATGGCGTTGAAATGACAAAAATTGACAAAGGGGGCTTACAGGTTATGGCTGTAAAGCAACAGAAATGTAAAAAGTGTGGGTTCGAATGTCAACAGATCACTACACGAACAGGATACACAGACGGGATTGGTCGCATGTCCAGAACCATTAAGCAAGGAGGAAAGTCACGCCTTAAAGGCGAAAGTTACACGAGTTGGTGGCGAAGAAATAAATAAGTTAGTTTCACCTATGTTTTTTCCAATGCATTGGGATGTCATAATGGCTTATCCCCTTCGGTAAAGGACTTAGGGTCAATGTTCCCTGCGTAAGTTTGGTCCAATCAGCCATTGCTTCTTTATCAAATCCTTCCTGACAATAGAATAGCGTAACATCACTTGTTATCTGCCCCACTTGCACGTATTCTTCGATCATTTCTTGATGAAGCGTTAAGTACTGAGTGATTTGAAGTTGATGTTGTTCGTCTTGTGCTAATTTCGTTGCGTATTCATGCAGTGCAGGATGCAGTGTG
>CANHSL010000132.1 GCA_947463385.1 Flavobacteriales bacterium | reverse complement strand
CCGGATCAAAACCCTCTACTAACCCACTGTTAATACCTTCGTCAATTGCATGACGCAAAGCAATTATTCTTTGTTCTTCTTCTTCAAGTAATCTCAATCCTGCACGAACAACTTCACTTGCGTTTTTATACCGTCCTTCCCTTAAAATACTTTGAATAAATTGATCAAAATAACTACCCAACGTAATCGATGTGTTCTTACTCATGATTTTTTAATTTTTATAAATATACCAATATTTGGTATTTTTCAAAAAATAAAAGATTTGATTTTATTAAGTAAACGTAAGATTTAGCACCTACCATCTTTTATTCCAAACACACACCTTTATATGGAGTCTAATCGCTGTGCCAACTGCCTATCTTTTTCGGTAACGATGTTTCCTTCGTCGTGTGTACTTAACTCGACGGTTACGGTGTTGTACATGTTAGTCCATTTCGGATGATGGTTCAATGCTGCGATATGAACACTTGCTTTGACCATCCAGTCTATAGCCTCTTGGAACGTTGAAAATTCAAAGGTTTTGTGTAGCGCGTTGTTCTGTTCAGTCCAGTGGTTCATGATCGGTTGGGGATTCATTTATCTACTTAAAACAACTCAATAATTCTTGGGTATAGGATGATTTATTGGTTAAGCATGAATCACCTTTTGTTTTTAGAATTTTTCTTCGATAAACGTCCTTTATCGGATCGTAGATTAACAGGGTATAGGACGTAACGCCCATATCGCACCCACCTCCCGAATCGTCAAACCCCGATGTATCAAGGTCCATTTTTATTTTATCCAAATCGATGGAATCCATCGTGGGCCTTATGGCTCTCTTGGTTGACTGCTTTATGTTGTGGAATAACAGCTTTCGTTGGATGGCTCCATCCTTTTCATACCCCCAAAATACATTCGTACTATATTTTTCGGTTGAACTGAAAGAAAACCAATCTTTAGGATTTTGATATTCCATGATCAAACCGTGCAAGGGATCCAAAAAATATCCGTGGTGTGTTTTGCCCCAGGCTAAATTAAAATATTCATAATTCAAGAAAAAAGAAGGAATATTTTCGTCGTTATACTCAGTGTTATTCATCGTTTCATTTATCTTTAATTAAAGGTGCGGCACATTACGTTTTGCCTGCAGGCGAGGTTGCCCTGTATTGCCCCGAACATTCAGGATGACAGGTCTATGGGGTTTGCAAACTAAGTTATTGGCTGGTTTTATTTCACAATTATTAAATTGATAAAATTAAATCGATTTTCTTTTGCCACAATAACTACAAGCATATGTCAAACCACCTTTACCACCGCATTTCGGACAACTACCACTTGATATGCGTTCTTTTTTCCAGCATGCCATACATTTTCCATCATACTTAAAAGATTTTCCATCGTATTCGAGAGAATCTAATTCCTTATCACACTGTTTACATTTTTTCATATTATTGATTTTAATTTTTCCCTACTAATTAATATGTGTCCGTAACGGGATTGTGCTAGACGTTCGTAGGGCTTTTTCTCGATTGTGCTTGTTTACACTATCTTTTTTAATGGCAGTTGTGGTTATTTAATTTGACCTATTTTCTCTGAAATTGAAGCGATCAGTTTTAAAATTTCTGGGGTGATTTGATAAGGTGGGCTCATAGGCTGATACTATCATTTGATACTATCAAATATAAAACAAATTTAAAGAATGGGTACGCTGGTTTTATGTTGAAATAACGGTTTGCGTGCAAGCGAGCGGCCCACTTATCACAAGATCGTTTCTTCGAAGCTAAAACTAATTTTTAAAAACTTTTATTGTTTCGAAGTAAGAACCGGGGTGGCGCTTGCTTATTGTTAGAGGGCGTATAAATTAAGAAATGGCTTTCAAAAGTTTCTTAGGATCTTGGCGATTATCCCAAAATGCCATAACGATTATTTGATCAGAAGTAATTTTAAAATAAATACTGAAATGCCCCTTGGCTGATTCGCGAACTTCGTCAAAATCAGTTTCCTTGAATGCTGCTGGATTTTTGGAAATTACCTTTAGATGCTTTGCAGTTATTTCAATCAATTTCTCTGCATAAGTTGTACTCTTATTCCTTTCTGTCCAATACCTTTATATCTTACGACGCTGTTTCGCTGCCGTTTCAGTCCAGACTATTTTCCTTTTAACCATTCAAGGTCATTTTTGTCAAGATCATTTTGAGAAATTGTTCGACCATTTTGAATGTCAGCTTCACTCATTTCAAGCATCAACTTTTGCTCCTTGGTCAATTTAATTTTATCTTCCTGAACCGCACTATTATCAACCAAACGTAGCAAAGCTATCAAATAATCCTTATCTGATATTGCAAGCAGTTTATCAATAATTCCATTTCTAATAACATCAACTTGAGCCATTTCTTTTTAATTTCTACTAAGTTAATACTTGGGTCTAGTTTTTCCAAATACCCTGTAACGTTTGGCGTGTAGGCGCATACCCAAAGGGTTGAGCTTACACGCTGTTAAGGGTAGGGAAATATGGTAAACAATATAGTCATACGGAAAGAGTCATATTTATTTTATGTTTTTTTCCATTTAATTCAAATTCAAAAACATTTAATTTATGACTAATAATTTTTCTTTTTCCAAAATCAAATTCTTTATGATGATTTGGACACAGAAGAATTATATTCTGGGGAGTTTCTTTTCCTTTTTCTTTCTTAGCTTTTATATGTGCGGCTTCAATGTAATAGCTCCCGTCTTTTTTTTTGATTGTTGTTCCACAAATTTGGCATTTGAAATTGCGGATTATTTTTAAAAGCGCAATAGTTTTGTTGTCTCTACTTAGAGCTTTTATATTAGATATTACTTCTTTTGATTCGTACTTTTTCAAATTGATGAGCAGGTCAAGTATTTGTTCTCTTGATAGTTTTTTTTGATAAGCTTTTATTAATAGTTCCTGGTCTCGTTCATCTTCTGTTGGACTGATCTTTGATTCAATTTTTTGTAAAATTATCTTATCATGATTTATCTCTTTAGGAACTCCACTTTTCAATGATTTATAGATTGATATTAACGATTGATTCGGGATCAAATATAAATGAGTTGAAAACCATATTCTATTTGATGATTGGCCACCTTTGATTTTTGATGCAATTAATTTCTCTTTAGCATTGGGTGTTTTTTCATTGTCCCATTTTTCATGACAGCTTATAAGAGAGTTTCGTTCACTTGGTTTTAACTTAGTAAGATCCGAAATTGTTCTTAAAATATCTTTCTTATTTTTTGAGTTATTATACTGTTTACGGATATATGGATATGTGACGGAATACATAAAGTCTGTCGATTGTATACAAGCAAATGCATGTTTAGTTAATTTTAATTGTCTCCCATCGATCCTGACTAATCTATAACTTCGTAAATAAGTTAAAGTGAAATCTAATACCTCCGTTTTATTAAACTTTACGAATGCATGTCCAGCTCCATCAAAATCCGAGTAAACTCTTTTAATTTTTCCAGCTACAAAATCTTGCAAATCTCTTGCAATTGTTTCAACTGATTGCTTGAAAGGTGTCAAGCTATGAATACATTTGTTTCTATTTAACAAGTCAAGCAATTGTTCTAAGTTATTCATAATACTATTTTTTTATCGCACCAATTTTTTCTTACCACTAACGTTTCGCGTGTAGGCGATGTTGCCTTGTGTTGCGCCTGCGGCAAGGCAATATTGCATACACGCTGTTAGCGTTTCGTGCATATTTCAAATACGGTTAATGTATATTTCTGCTTAAGATTTGTCTCGATGTCCCATTCATTATATACCTTATGTTTGATATTAGCAATACGGTTAAGATGCTTATCTCGATTTGCATGTTCTTTCCAAAAAATCATAAGAAATGCTATGGTATCATTTTAAGTGATTTCGTTTTTAAATACCATTATTGTTTTTGGCGAATAACTTAGCGTGATTTGAGGAACAGAAGGTTTTTTGGTAAGATTCCTCACCCCAACCATTATCACCTAGACTAGAAGGTGCAGCAATCCAATCTCTCGCACAAAACACAAGTTTTCCAGCTTTGATATTTTTTCCACAATGAAAGCACTGAACGTCTGAGTCCATAATAGCAGTCTCAACAGTAATTTGCTGCGTAAGATCTTTACCATATTTCACATACATAAGTCCACTGGACCATTTTATTACTTTAGCCATAAGTTAAATTTTTGAATTTTCGCCTACTCTAATCGCTTTTCGGCATCCACGTTTTTGTTAATTGAATTTTATTTTTCCTGTGGTTTCATCCAACCTCTTTTTGCTGTAATTTCAGCATTACGGTTTTTCACCTCATACGCTAAGTTATTGGCAAAATAATGCACCGGAATTTCCAGATACTGCGCCATATTGCCCAATACATTGGTTTCCAAATCATCCAATGAATTGTCGGCAAGCGTGAGTTCCAACATGGCATCAAATGCCTTGTAGCGATGCTCAGCTTCTGTAATACCTGCTGCAGCGTCTTTCATGTACTGCTGAAATTCTTCTTCATCCATGGGCTTCAGTTTTTCAATTTCTGCCTCAATGGATTGTACCATAGATGCCTTATCGGCTCCTAAATCTGTGGCCAGTTTGTCGAGATGGCTCAGCTCGTTTGGCGCAACCTCCCCATCTGAATAGATGATGGCTGCTGCCAGTTTTTCAAAACTTTGTTTCATAATACTGTTTTGTCTTTAAAAATTTTGCCTACTCTAATCAAGGATTTTCGGCTTCCTCCTGTTTTTTTATGCATGGACGCTAACTAACTTATACAGGCTATAAACCCACCCCAATCCCACCGATTTGGTCTGTATAAGCGCAGTTTTATTGCGTATATACGAATATACAACTTTTCTTGGATTCGGCTTTTTGTTGTTTTCCACAGCCGGCATCGCACAAGGCACAACATTACGTATTTTTGTAGCATGGAACCCATTCGAAACAAAGTAAAAGAAAGCGGCTTGATTCAATT
>CANHSL010000131.1 GCA_947463385.1 Flavobacteriales bacterium | reverse complement strand
GAAATTCGAAAAATTGCCATCCCAATGTACGGACGAATGATGCATGATTTGGAAGGAAACTTGACCTATCAGCAATACGGGAAAGAAGGTGAAGCGATTTTCTCTGTTTCACGGGGTAAAATCAATGCGACCATGATGGATATTGCAGAAAATCACGGAAATGCGACCATTCATTATCAGCATTCATGCGATAGAGTGAACACCGAAACGGGCGAAGCATTCATACATAACGAACTCACCGGGGAGCGATTCACGGTGAAGGCTGATGTGGTATTTGCGGCAGACGGTTCCTTCTCAAGTGTTCGGTATAGCTCCTTTCAAAAACGCAATCGATTTAGTTACAGTCAGAACTACATTGCAGACGGCTATCGAGAGCTCTTGTTACCCGCCAATGCAGATGGATCATACAAACTAGACAAAAATGCCTTACACATCTGGCCAAGGGGTCGCTTTATGATGATTGCCTTAGCGAATGAGGATGGTTCATTTACATGTACCTTATTTATGCCGTATGAAGATGACAAATACGCCTTTGATCGCTTAACATCCAAGGAAAAAGTAGATGAATTCTTCCAGGAGGTATTCCCGGATTTTTATGCCATGGTGCCGAATGTCGCTGAGGCGTGGGAAGACCATCCCTTATCTTCGTTGTCCATTATACGTTGTAAACCTTGGCATGCCGGTAAAGTAGCCTTAATGGGGGATGCCGCACATGGTACGGTACCTTTTTATGGGCAAGGAATGAACGCAGGATTTGAAGATTGTCGTGTGTTGTTTGAATTAATGGAAAAACACCAAGAAGACTGGCCTAAGGTGTTCGAAGCCTACAGCACCGTGCGCAAACCGGATGGCGACGCGTTGCAAGATTTATCGTTGGATAACTACTTAGTGATGCGCGATTATGTGGCAGACCCTGCGTTTATCTTGCGTAAAAAAATTGAAGCGAAATTTAGTGAACTGTACCCTGAGCGTTGGATGCCGTTATATTCGCAGGTCACATTCAGCAACATCAGATACAGTGAAGCCTATCAGCAAGGACAGGTACAAAATGGCATTATGGAGGAGGTCATGGCCATGGAAGGGATTGAAGAACGCTGGGATTCGGAAGATGTAATGAATATATTATTGGAAAAAAGTGCTCATTTTAACTTTAGTCATGCGTAGAATATTGATATTTTCAATCGTATTTCCTTGTGCCTTGTTCGCACAAGACTATGGATTCAACAAGGGAAAAAAAGACAATGATTACCTGATGGTGCGAAACAAAGGAATTACTTTTTCTGTTGGTCCGACCTGGCAATTCACGCCCAAAACAGAGACCTATGAAATCACCGACAATGCGGGAAGCAGGGGAACAACCACAATTAATCCTTCAGGAAGACTTGGATTCTATGGAGAATTTGGGATGGTTATTTTTCCGAAATGGAAGGCCTTATTACCTATAAAGCCATTGAAAAAATCACGCCTATTGGATTACATGGATTTTACATTAGGGTATCGGCAATACCGCGGAGAAGAACTCGTAACTACGGAATTCACGAATGCCTTAGGGGAAGTAACTAACAGCTTTGAATCTACTGGTAATTATTCTAACGGATTGATATACGGAAGATTTGATGCGCACACCTTGCTGTATTTTGGAAAAAAGAAAATCGATGTGGCTCGTAAGCACTTTATCGACCAATCCATTGGGATAAATATCGATTATAATCTCGTGAAAGGTTCCACAACGTATGAACCCTATGCGTCATCCTATTCACCGGTGGTTAGCGAACTTAAATTCTACAAGCCCTTGGTGGCTCAGTTTCATTATTCCATCGGAATTGGGGTGCGTTTTAATAGAGCATGGATGATGATTCCAGGGGTTTCGATTCCGTTCGTTACCTTGCATGAGTGGAATGGGTTTAATGCCCGAATGAATTGGTTTCAATCCACGTATTGGCCAATTCAAGGACAAATACGCTTCATTAAATTATTTGAACGGCAGCCAAAATGCGGGGCTTACGGGGATACGAAGGATATGGAGCGAAATAAAAACTTCAGGGATAAGAACTAGGAAAACCAGTTTTTCAAAAAGTATTTCGGTCCTTTTTTCTTAAGTCGTTTAATGACATCGTCGCGATCACCGATGTTGCTAATTTTATAGACGTCATTGAACACAGGTTTTCCATCGCGGTAAAAAATGAACTCCAAGGTAAGGTTAGAAATTTCATCCTTGTATAAATTATAGATGGTTGCACGGTCAAGGCCTTCCGAGAACAAGGGTGGATGCTCTGATTTTTTAAAGCGGTTATCGAATCCTTTGACGTTAACCAAACAATAGGTTGAAAATCCTTTTTCCTTGAGTGCCATCAAGGAGCTGTCTGTAGCTAACACCTGGCTAGAACCCCCTTGCTTCACAAAATTAGTTGCTGGAATTGCCTTGATTTGCATTGCGGTAAAAATCTCGCATAAATTAACTTCTAAGGCGTAGCGGTCCTCAGGTTTTTCAAACTGAGCAATAACTACACATTCTTTTAATTTAAACGCTTGAGCCCAAGAAAAATGAAGGACTAAAAGCAACAGAGCAAGGAATAGATGTTTCATCGCGAGGTTAAAAAACTTCAGCGGCAATCGCCTTCACTGAAGAGGAATTAGACATGGTGTAATAATGAATGCACGGAACGCCTGCCGCTTTCAATGCCTTCGATTGCTGTATTCCCCATTCAATGCCAACGCGTTCTACATCGGCGTTCGTTTTACATTTAATCAATTCACGCGAAAGTTCAACGGGATAATCAATGTGAAAATACTTAGGAATAAATGAAATATGGGTAAGGCTTTTTAAGGGCTTTAATCCTGGAATAATTGGAACGGTAATTCCTATTGATCGGCATGCACTTACAAAATCAAAAAACTTCTGATTATCGAAAAACATTTGGGTAACGATATAGTGCGCACCGGCTTCTACTTTCTTCTTTAAATGATATAAATCGTCCTCAAGGTTCATCGCCTCAAAGTGCTTTTCTGGATAGCCTGCTGCACCAATACAAAAATCGGTAGGATCCATTGTGTAATCATCCATGAGGTAATGTCCTTGGTTCATTTGACCAATTTGATTAATCAACTCGTTTGCATGCTTGTGCCCTCCGGGTTCTGCAGCAAAAACGGATTCACTTTTAATTGAATCTCCGCGCAAGGCAAGTACATTATCAATGCCAAGGAACTGTAAATCAATTAGTGCATTCTCTGTTTCCTCTTGATTAAATCCGCCGCAAATTAAATGTGGAACAGCATCCACATTATACCGATTCATGATCGCAGCACAAATCCCAACCGTTCCTGGACGTTTACGAACTGCAATTTTTTCTAGGAGTCCATTATCTCGTTCTTTATAAATAAACTCTTCTCGATGATAGGTAACATTTACAAACTTTGGATTGAATTCCATTAAGGGATCGATTCCATCAAACAGTGTTTGAATTCCCTTTCCCTTTAAGGGAGGAAGAATCTCAAAGGAGAATAAGGTGTCCTTCGCGGCTTTAATATGTTCAGTTACTTTCATAGTCGGGGTACAAAGATACGACAAGTTTAATGAATCCCTTATGCCTTGGTTTCTTCAATTGCCTGATAAATCTCATGTGCAAAATGGCGGGCTTGTTCTTCGGTAATTGTTAAGGGTGGAGCCAAGCGAAAGCTATATGGATGAGAAAGAAACCAAAAGGTTAACATGTGCTTTTCCAAGCAGCGTTTTACCACACGTTCCACGCGTTCAGCTGATTCCATATCAATCGCAAACATTAACCCAATGTTCCGAATTTCTTTAACCTCTGGATGCGCTATAAGGACATCATGAAAAATCGAAGCGATTTTTGGCAGGGTTGAATAGTCGATTTCCGTGGTTAGCACTTTTAGAAAAGCAGCAGCTGAAGCGCATACCACGGGGTGACCTCCAAAGGTAGTAATGTGGCCTAGGACTGGATTTTCTTTAAACACAGCCATGTGTTCCGTACTGCTCACAAGCGCACCGATTGGAAGTCCTCCTCCAAGGGATTTTCCCAAGGTTAAAACATCGGGAATCACGTTAAATTGTTCAAATGCGAAATTGGAACCAGCCCGACCTAAGCCGCATTGAATTTCATCAAACACCAACAAGGCGCCAACTTCGGTGCAACGGGCTCTTAAGGCTTGTAGGTAGGAGGAATCTGGGATTCGAACACCGGCATCCCCTTGAATGGTCTCTAAAATAACTCCTGCGGTGGCTGTAGTAATTTGCGCTAACTCTTGTACTTGATTGAGTGTAATGAAGCGGATCCCTGGAATAAGTGGACGATATTTCGTTTTTTTAAGCTCATTGTAAGAGATACTCATCGAACCATGGGTGCTTCCGTGATACGATCCTTTGAATGCGATGATTTCGCTTCTTCCGGTAACACGTTTAACCAATTTCATGGCGGCTTCATTTGCTTCGGTTCCCGAATTTACTGGATATACCGCCTGTAGGCTTGAAGGCAACATGGATGTCAGTTGCTGCGCAAAATCCATCTGAGCATCTTGAATAAACTCGCCGTACACCATGACGTGGAGGTGACGTTCAACTTGGTCGTGAATTGCTTTTTTAATGCTTGGATGTCCATGACCTAAGGAGCTCACGGCAATTCCTGAGATTAAATCGGCATAGGCATTCCCTTGTTTGTCGTAAATGAAAATCCCTTCTGCGCGATCTACCTCAATGAGTAAGGGATAGGGAGAGGTTTGTCCGAGATTAGTGAGAAAATCCATGCGTACAAAATTAATGAAATATGGAGATTGGGACGTTAGGACTTTAGGATATAAAGACTTTAGGACTTTAGGACTTTAGGATATAAAAGACTTTAGGACACTAGGACTTAAAGACATTAGGACTTTAGGATATAAGGACTTTAGGACACAAGGACTTAAAGACATTAGGACTTTAGGACATCAGGACGAGTGAATTCTCTTAATGTCTTAATGTCTAATTCTCCAATCGTCT
>CANHSL010000130.1 GCA_947463385.1 Flavobacteriales bacterium | reverse complement strand
TGTTCGGAGCCTTATTTTTAGGGGTGTGTGATTTTGCGATTAAGCTACTTGAATCCTACATAGCGATTCCTTTGAATGCCTTGACTGCCCTCCTGGGGGTGCCATTTGTAAGTTGGATGATTTTAAAAAACAGGCATGTTACAGGTTAAAGAGTTACATATCGGGTACACGGGAGCCATCGCTATAGCGGAATCGCTGCAGTTAAATCCGGGTGATTTGGTGGCCTTGGTAGGTAGGAATGGTAGCGGAAAATCCACCCTGCTTCAAACCTTGCGTGGTTCACTTCCCATCCTAAGCGGATCTGTTACTATTGATGAAAAAGAAATAACACATTGGTCACCTCAATCCTTAGCTACTAAAATCGCATGGCTTAATGCGCATTTCGCCGGGGTATCGCAACTGCTGGTCTTGGATTATGTATTGCTCGGAAGAACGCCTTATTTAGGAGTGTTGGGTCACCAAAAGGAATCTGATTTAGCGCTTGCCTTGCACGCGCTGCAGCGGGTAGGGGCTCATCACCTTAAAGATAAACAGACTTCTTCATTGAGCGATGGTGAACGACAATTGGTGGGGCTTGCACGGGCCTTAGCGCAAGATACGCCCTATATCTTCTTGGACGAACCTACCGCTTTTTTGGATTTTTATCACCGAAAACAACTCTTTACCTTACTCAAAGAATTGGCCATTTCAGAACAGAAAGGCATTCTCCTTTCAACCCACGACCTCGATTTGGTGCTTGGTTTTGAATTACCCCTATGGTTAGTGCCACAGGATGGGAGCATACGAGCTCAAGAACCAATGCAAGGTCGAGAAGCCCTAGAGGCGCTCTTGATTTAGTGGACGAGGATTCGTTTGGCAGGCACGTTCCCTAGACGTACAAAGTAAACCCCCTTGGCAAGTTGACTACTCGAGAAGTTTATGCTTGTTGCGTTAACAACCTCTTGGTTCATCATTCGACCGTGAATATCTTGCAGACTAACGCTTCCGGTATACGGTGTATTCGTGGTTATTTGAATGTTATTTTGCGCAGCTTGGTATATCAACTGATAATCAAGCGGTAGCACACTAATAGATCCTTGAAGGGTAATGAAGGAGCTGGTTTCGCAACCTGATGGAGAGAATACCGACACGGAATAATCTCCGCCTAAATCAACCGGTGGTACTAAGGTATCATTGGTTTCTCCTTGCATGATTTGCCCGTTCCAATACCATTGATAGGCAGTTCCTGGAGTGGTAGTCCACAAGGTTGACATGTTGTCGTAAAAGATTGTTGCGTTGGTGCCTGAAGGAGTACAGGTGCCTTGATTTACGGTTCCTATGGTATTATTCAGTTTCCATTGAAAATCAGTTAATGCGAAGCAATCAGAACCTAACACATACTGCAACCATGGATCAAGAAACCAATACGTTTTGTCCTGTTGTTCGGCCCTTGAAATCGAAATCCCTTGCGAGGAAGTTCCTTCGCCAAAATCACAATTAAAATTGGAGTTGGCAAAATAACAATGCGCTCCACCGGTAATGCTCACAAAGGATTTACAGGTAGAGGCGATCCCTTGATAAATTGGAATATGGTGTTCAGCGGGAGGGGTTACGCCATCACTAGAACCCGAAAATATGAGGGCAGGTACGGTGATGTTCCCACAAACACCAATGGCTGTTGGGTTGGTTTCGGCAGGAGCTAATCCCACAATTCCCGCAATATTCGTGTTGTTTGAGGCCGCTAACATCGTGGCACCGCCACCCATAGAATGTCCCATGATAATAGATTTTTGTTTAACCTTTCCGTTGAAAGGGGAACTGGCAATACTATTAAGGGCTAACATTTTGGTGGACACTAAGGCTAAGTCTTGGCCAAAATCACTATGGCTGGGTGAAGGAATTAAGCTCCCTTCTGTACGAACAAAGGCCATGATGTAGCCTTGTGGTACTAAGTGTTCCCATATGTTTTGGTAGGCATCCCAACCCATGGCAAACCCATGACCAAATACAATAACTGGGAATTCAGGGAATGTGGCTACCGGTGTATTTTCTCCAGCGATAAAGGTTGGGTAATAAATTTCTGTTTGAATTTGACGACCAGGACCTCCGCCTGAACCAAAGCCACCGTTTCGGCTTGGGTCGTTAAAGGTAAGGGTGGTATGTCCGATTTGGTATTGACTAAACGCCCAATATGGGGCAAGCACTAAAAGCAGTAGGATCTTCTTCATCTATCAAAGGTATAAAAACTAACCATTATCTCACCCTCCAAATCCGCAAGGGTTCGTGCTTCAAAATGCGCCCATCATTAATTTTAGCTACATTTATCTAAAAATAGACAAATGTTCAAGAAATTACTAAGTTCCCTTATTGTTATATGCTCGATTGGTTATACGAATGCCCAGGTGGGTGATTGGATAGCGGCTAATCCTGGTTTAGGGATAGACGTGGCAGTGGACCCTTTCAACGACAGTTATACGTGCGGTCAAATTGTTGGGGCTAATAATCAAATTGGCATGTCTGTGATTAATAGCAATGGTCTTCAAGATGTTGTGGTACAAAAATATGCGTCTAATGGTGCCTTGTTATGGGTGAGTCATTTTGGAGGTGCAGGGAGCGATTATTCATCTAAAATTGTTTTCGATGGGGTAAATGCGGTCTGGGTAGTAGGTCACTTTCAGCAAACCATGACAGTTGGTGCTTTTACCCTCGTGTCGAGTGGTGGTTCAGATGTTTTTATTGTGAAAATAGATGCGAGTAATGGGGCGATTTTAATGGCTAAAAAAGGGGGCGGGACTACCAACGATTACGCCATGGACTTAAGTCTTGGGTCAAATGGAAATTTGTTTTTCTCTGGAAACTACAACGGTGCATTCGTTTTTCCGGGTGCAAACATTAATTCTGTTGGCAACGGTCACGCGTTTCTATTGGAAATCGATTTAGCAGGAATTCCAGTACAATCTTTTGGTATAACGGGCGGGGTTTCTGTGTACACGCACACGGTCGATGTGAACGGTAATATTTACATGGGTGGTTTTTCATCCGCTGCAACGATTGGATTTAATGGATCCGTTCAGTCCATGAATGGTCAGAACCACTTTGTAGCCAAATTCAATGCAATGGGTGTGTTTCAGTTTAATACGCTATCCTTATTTAATGGAGAGATTTATGGACTAAGCGCCGACAGCACCGGAAGTATTTATTTCACAGGTAATTTCGACTCCCAAGCGAGTTTTGGTCCTCTTTCTTTGGTAAATGGTGCCAATGATAACGCGTTGCTAGTTAAGATAAATAGCAATGGAACGTATTCATGGGCAAAATCATTTGGCGGAAACGGAAACGATCAGGGCTATGATTTGAAATGCAAAAGCAATACTGAGTTATTACTTACGGGCATTTACACTGGAAATATCGTTTTCGGCACCGTTCCATTAGCTGGCGGTGGGAATGCTAGGACGTATTTAGCTCAAATTGACACAAGTGGTCTGGTTACTTCGGTGATTTCTGGTTCTTCGGCTGCATCATCTGTTATTGCGAGTTCAGTAACATGTGCTGGAAATGATATATATGTGTCGGGTTCTGCCTACGGAAACATGAATATGGCGGGTATTTCCTCTTTTGTCCCATCCTCTTTTTTGATAAAAATCGCTGGAAATTCGAATGCTATTTCAGGAAAAGTATTTCAAGATGTAAATAATAATGCCATAATGGATCTTACTGAAGTTGGCTTGCCAAACGTCTTATTACAGCTAACGAATGGTTCATATCAAGCACTATCTGCAAACAATGGGTTTTATGAAGTTTATGCAAATGCAGGTACGTACGATGTGAACATACCTAATATGCCTTTGTATCATACGCTAAGCACTCCACCCTTGCAAAATGCCATATTTGTTGGTCTAGGTAGTATCGATTCACTCAATCATTTCGGACTTGTTCCAACCCCTAATATGCCGGATTTACGTGTGACGCTTACTCCAATGACCGCTCCCAAAGCAGGTTATGTACTCGGTTACATGTTGTCCTACAAAAATGTTGGTACGGTGGCACAAAATGCGACCGTTTTGTTCACGCCTCCAGCAGGGATTAACTTTTTATCTGCATCACCCGCTCCAACGCTTCAACTCGCAAACAATGTGCAGTGGCAATTAGGTGTTTTGCAGCCTGGGCAACAAGGTGATGTGTTCGTTCAATTTAACATTCCTGTTGGAACCCCTATCGGGTATCCGCTTGCATCTCAAGTTCAAATTACCCCATTGATAGGTGATTTAACGGCTAATGATAATGTTTCTAATAGTCAAATTCAGGTTGTTGGCCCTTACGATCCTAACATAAAGTTGGTCGATAAAGACACGCTCTACAATGTTTCTAGCGCTGATTGGTTAGAATATACCGTACATTTTCAAAATGTTGGAAACGATACCGCATACAATGTAGTTATTATTGATACCCTTTCAACGTTTTTAGATTTAGCTTCCTTTGAACTTTTAGCGATGAGTCATCAAGGACTTGAAGTGAACTTTGATGGCCGAATAATGACCTTACGCTTTAACCAAATCATGTTGCCAGACAGCACTACCAACCAAGTGGGTTCGAATGGATTTGTGAAATTTAGGTTAAAACATCCTGCCTCATTTCCTTTTCTTTCAGAAATTAACAATTTCGTCGATATTTACTTTGACTTCAACGACGCTATTCGTACAAATACAGCCACTACCATTCATTTGGATTCCACGCTTTCTCAAATTTTGTCACTTGAACAAAAAGAGGGCTTGACTATTTTTCCTAATCCTACCAGCGCTGATTTAACGATTAAATTAGCAAAAGCGCTCAATGAATCTATGCAAGTCATTTTGACGGATTTGAATGGAAGAGTTCACCTCGTAGAAACAATGAACGAACAAGAAACTACGCTAAATACTTCCTCGCTGAAACCCGGATTTTATATCGTTCAAGTAACGAATGGTAGGGATCAATGGTGTTCAAGATTTATTAAAATGTAAGTAGGTTTAGTAGAATAAACATACACCACGCTTAGAAAAAAATCAGCACGTTCCTCAC
>CANHSL010000129.1 GCA_947463385.1 Flavobacteriales bacterium | reverse complement strand
TTTGCCCGCATCATTCCCGAACAAAAACTGCAGTTAATTCAGGCACTTAAAGCAAATGGAGAAATTGTGGCCATGACGGGCGACGGTGTGAATGATGCGCCGGCATTAAAAGCCGCAGACATCGGAATCGCCATGGGAAAAAAGGGTACAGATGTGGCTCGAGAATCTTCTGCTTTGGTTTTGTTAGATGACAACTTTGCCTCCATTGTTTCCGCCATTCGCTCGGGAAGACGCATCCTTGACAACCTTCAAAAAGCCATGTTCTACATCATTGCGATACACATCCCAATTATCGGACTGGTACTTCTCCCCTCGTTTCTTGCGGCCCTACCGATTTTGCTCATGCCACTTCATATTGTGTTCATGGAATTAATCATTGACCCGGTATGTTCCATTGCGTTTGAATCAGAGCGCGAAGAAAAGGGAATCATGAACCGACCTCCACGCAATGTGAATACACGCTTCTTTGGAATAAAGAAAATCATACACAGTTTGTTTGTTGGGCTCTTATTACTTGGCGTTGTATTCATTGTTTATTTCAGTTCCATCGACGAAGGACACACGCCGGGAGAGGTTCGTGCCATTGCTTTTTCAACCTTGATTATAGGCAATGTGTTTTTAATCTTGTCTACCCTTTCCAATACGCGAAGTTTTATCGCGGTGATTAAAGAAAAAAACATGGCGATGCTCGTAATAATGCCCCTGGCCTTTGTGGTCTTATTATGCACCTTAACCATCCCATTTTTACAGCGAATTTTCAATTTCGAATTCCCCGGATTTCAGCATCTGGTTCCTGCCTTATTAGGAGCCTTAGGGCTCTTGTTGTTCCTAGAAGGTATTAAAGAACTAACTCAGCGAAAGAAAAGGGTGCGCCGATAGCTACAAAAAATCCTTGTAAAACAGTATGCGGCTGGTGGCATGGGCTTGCATTGCATTTCGCACCATGGATTGTGCTAATTTCGATGCACAAATGCTATGGTATCGACCTCCAAACGTAAACACATCAAAAATTGGAGTTAAAAGTTGTCCTAGTTTCTCCGCAGGTCGAGATTCATTTCGGGCACCAATAAGCATGGACGGACGATAAATGAAACAGCGTTCAATCCCTAGCGCCTGGATACCTTCCTCTACTTCCCCTTTAATTTTCAAGTAAAAATTAGAAGCTTTTGAATTAGCGCCAACTGATGAAACCAAGTGAATTTGCTTGCAGCCATGCGCTTTCGCATACGTAGCCACTGCCAAGGTAATTCCGTAATCAATGGCTTTATACTGAACCAAATCTGGCGTTTTTTTCCGTGTGGTGCCAATGCAGCAAAAGAGCGCATCTACAGGACCGATGGAATCTAATGCCGATAAATCAGTAAAATCAGTGCGTACTTGTGTAAGTTTGGGGTGAGTCAATTGCAGCGGAGTTCGAACCAATACGGTGACCTGTCCCACTTGATCATGAGCGAGTAATTCATTAAGAACATTGGATCCAACCAAGCCCGAAGCGCCGAGAATTAAATAAGATTTTTTCATATTAAGAAAGATAATTGCTTCATTTTTTTTTGCGAAGAACTTGTAAATTCTGCAACATCGAGTCAATGAAATGCAGAATTCAATTTCAAAGGTAAACTTCTGAACTACATCTTTGTAAAAAGATCTAAAATGAACTTAGCAAACGCTTCGGATAGGGCTGTTATCCTTGAGATTTTTCTTCAATCGTATAAAGACAATCCACATGTTCGCTACTTGATTGGTGACCAATTCGTTACTTCCCGTCTTAAAACACTAGCTAATTTTGTTTTTGATATCGCCATGAAACGAAAAGGCATATACCTTTCAGAGGACAAGCAAGGCGTTGTGGTAATGTTTCCATGCGCGAGTATCCAGTTAAATTCCAAAGAAAAAATCAAACAGTACCTAATGGTCATTCGTGCATTCAATTTATATAGACTTTTTAAGATAATAAACATCGAAGCAGCCATAAAACTAGAAAGAAAAGCTAACCCTAACGACTTATATGTCTGGTTCTATGGGGTATCTGAACAGGGAGCCAAGCAAGATACGGCGCGCAAATTAATGAAGGCCATGTTCGAATTATCATTAACACAGCAAGTTGATTTAATTGCAGAAACGAGCTTGGCCAGAAATCAAAAAATATATGAACGCTTTGGTTTTGTTACGTACCACCAACGTGCTTTTGACTTCCCTGTATTTTTCATGCGAAGAACGCGTGAGAGTCCAGAAACTACTTTAATTTGAACGTACCATCGTCGTTGATTTCCCACAATACTTCTGGAAAATCCATAGCACACAAACGCTTGATTTCAGCTAACACCTGTTTATTTGGATCTAGGGTTGGTCCACCCTCTCCGAGTTGTTGAATCGAAACAATTTCTCCTTTGATGAAATCTCCTGTATTCTTATTGATGTACAATTTATAGATCGGCGCAATGCCGCTTACCCCGGACAAACTGAAGCGACCATAGGTAGCAAAATTCCCCATCGAATAGGTGATGAACTTCCCTTTGTAGCAATCAATCGCGCGCGTAACGTGCGGACCATGTCCCAACACGATATCTGCACCATTATCTACCATGAGGTGCGCAAACTCATACACGTTCCCTCTGTTTTCACCAACAAACTCTTCTGTTTTTCGAGTAACATTGGTGCGGCTGCGCCCTTCTGCACCGCCATGGAAAGAAACAATTACTACGTCGCTAATCTTCTTTAATTCAGCCAAGACTTCCAGGGCTTTTTTGTAGTCATTCAATTTTAAACACCCAGAATTAGGTGCAAATGCCGTCATTCCAATAACTTTCCCATTTACGTGAATGGTATCCCATGGACAGGTTTCTAAACCGGCATGCTTAATTCCTTTCTCCTTCAAAATTCGTTTCGTGTTGACACGTCCGGCATTACCAAAATCTCCCATGTGGTTATTCGCTAGCGACAACAAGTCAAACCCCGAATCTTTCAGGTAATCCACTACATATTCTGGTTGACGAAAGGCGTAGCATGTGGATGGATCACTGCATTGTTTTACATCCCCTCCTTCATTCAGGACCGTTCCTTCCAGGTTCCCAAAGGTAAGGTCAGCGTTTCGTAAGATGTCGCGCACGGGCGCTAGGATATTGCCCTTGTTGGCAGGTAAATAGGCAGCGCTTGGGTAATTCGTACCCAGCATGATGTCGCCAACCGCAATTAGGGTAAGGATTGAATCCGTCGGATTATCCTTGGCTTTGGTTTCCACCTTTGAGGTAGGTTTAACATGATCTTGCGTACTGGAAGAGCAGAACACCAGCGGCATAGTAATCGCCAACACCCCAAGGGCTATATAAAAATTCTTCATTGAAAACATTTACACGAAGGTCTTAAATTAAATTTAGTTGACAAGAATAATCCTGACATTTGATAAAACAGTGGTACTTTCGATGAAAATTAAACATTCATGGTTACGATAGAAAACTACCTAGACAGTCATTACATACACCGAAGCAATTGGCTTCGCGCCGCGGTTTTAGGAGCGAATGACGGCATAATATCTATTTCAAGTTTAGCCGTTGGGGTAGCCACTGCGAGTCACACAAATGACCCAGTAATCTTAGCTACTGTGGCAGGATTAGCAGCCGGTGCATTGTCGATGGCGGCTGGGGAATATGTTTCTGTGAGTTCTCAAACCGATACGGAAAAAGCAGACATTGAACGGGAAAAAGAGGAATTACATGCGATGCCGGAAACGGAATTGAATATCTTGGCAGCCATTTATGAGCAGCGTGGATTAAAAAAAGAAACGGCAATGCAAGTGGCGGTTGAATTAACAGAAAAAGATGCCTTAGCAGCACACATACGGGACGAACTTGGAATAACAGAAATAAGTCAAGCCAAACCCATTCAAGCAGCCATTGCCTCTGGAAGTGCGTTTACTGCGGGAGGAATTCTACCGCTGCTGGTGACCTTGTTGGCCCCAATCGAATACATGCCTTATTTCCTATATGGATCGACCATTATATTCTTAATTCTCTTGGGCTATTTATCAGCAAAAACCGGGGGATCTCCCATTGGAAAAGCCATCTTACGGATCACCATTGGTGGAACCTTAGCCATGGGAATCTCTGCTGGTGTTGGGTATTTGTTTGGGGTAAATGTGTAGGCATTACTATGTTAAAACAAATACATACCGTGTAAAGTTTCTAATTTATTTATGCTATTCGATAAAGACAACTAATATTTTTCATTAAATTAGATTTGAATTTTCGTTTAATTTAACGTTGTATTTAATGAAAAAACTCAATTCAACCCTGTTCTTTAGAGCGTTCTTTCTTGCCGCACTAATGATTGTGTCAAGTTGCACACAGTACATTAAACTTCTCCCCTATCAGAATATAAACGATTACCAAGGACTTACTCCTGAATCTTGGAGCTTTCGAGATTACCACAATTTCATAATTATTCACTTTGGAGAACAAATTTTTGAATTATCAAACATTACCTACAACCAAACTAACTCAACGATTACAGGTGTAATTAATCCAACCATTTCAACCCCCTTAGCATATTACAATTCAGTCAAAAACAACCCTCAAAACATCCATATGATTAGCAAAGGGGACCCTCCAACACTAGCCGAGCAAATTCATCTATTTGTCAACAAGGGCCAAGTGAAAGAAGGTGGAAGGTTTGAATTTTCAATAAACGACATCTCGCAAATTGATGAAACCGTACATCAGTCAAAGTCTAACATTGGACCTGGTGGTGCTGTGGCTCTTGTTGCAGTTTCCGCGCTTACAGTTGGTATAATTGCTGTTGCTGTAGCATGTGGCTGTCCTCACGTTTATATCAATGATGGCGAAGAACTTAAATGGGAACAGACCTTATTTACAGGTGCAACATCACCGCAACTTGCACGTTCAGATTCAAAGGCAATAAAAGATTATTTTCCAACCCAAGAAACACTTACACTTACCTTGAAAAATGATGAAGAAGAGCAACAGTTTATAGATAAGCTATCGCTAAAGGTTGTTGAACATTCAGTGGATGTTAATCTTGCTATTGAAAACAACGGCAACATATATGCTTATCATACTGCGACTCCACCCCTAGCCGTTACCGACCAAGACGGAAACAATCAAATCCAAGCTACAGCCAATAAAGATGGTGCTTCTTATGATTTCAAACCGGAAAAATTAACAGATTTAAGTACATTGCATGTTACGTTTAAACCAGAATCCGTAGGGGATTCACGCCTGATTTT
>CANHSL010000128.1 GCA_947463385.1 Flavobacteriales bacterium | reverse complement strand
TCGCATGAATGCTTTCTTGATTTATCAAAGTTAACAGCGATCGAATGGTATGATGAAGATGCGGGAATTATACAGTGTGAAGCTGGAGTTACGATGCATGATTTATTGCAATTTGCTCAGTCAAAAGGTTGGGATTTCCCGGTAATTCCTGGGAGTTTAAATCAGGCCACCATTGGAGGAATGGTAGCTTGTAATGGCGGTGGACCACGTTCTTTAAAATATGGAAAAATAGGAAACCATGTGCTTGCCTTAGATATTCTTACCCCTACGGGAGAAACGATCCACGTTGGTGGAAAAGCAACCAAAATTTCTCAAGGAATTTCTGATAAGTCCATTTGGATTGGTTCAGAAGGAACACTCGGGATTATTACAAGCTTGCTTATTCGTTGTACTCCTCAGGTTCCTCCCCTACACTTCAAACGCATTGCATGTCACTCATTAACTGAATTAATGCATGTAATTCCAAGTTTACTCAAACTCGATCCAAGCATTTTGGAACTTGCCTCAAAGGACGCATTAAAATTCACATCGAACGTCGATGAACATGTCATTTGGGTTGGATTTACCAATTCGACAGAAATTTCACTCCCAACCTCGTTTAACATCACCAATGAAACACCCGCTATACTCGAAGAACGGTTCAACATCGGACATAAACTCCAAGGGTACAAGCCCTTTATAGATTTAGACGTAAGTTTTCCAATAAAACATTCCACAGCAGCAGTTAATGCGTTAAGCCGCTTGCTCGATGAACATCAGTTAGAACACATAGTTTTTGGTCATGCGGGGGACGGTAACTACCACATACATGTGTTTTTTGATGACAACCGCATGGTCTGGGAAAATATTCAGCAGGAATTTGATAAAATAATCACCTCTCACGAAGGATTTATATCCGGTGAACATGGCATTGGAAGGATACACAGCGAACGATATAAACGCACGGTATCAGATTGGAACAAAAACATATATACCGCCTTAAAATCCTGTTTAGACCCTAACAACCAACTCCCTTCTTTGATTTGAAAATACAACCCGTTCATTTGGCTTTAGCGCATATTCAGCACGAATTCCAAGATGAGTTGGAGCTAAATGACCCCTACATTGAAAAGATTAAAGATGAAGTTCGTAAAAAAGAATCTATCCTCGCACGTCAATTATTAAACACCTTATGTGAAATTAATATTGGCAGCTCTTTACACCAATTAGATTTTCGCAAAACGAACCAAGGCCAACCCCTGATAAATGATGGGTTCTGTTCCATAAGTCATACACACGGCTGGGTACTTGTTGGGATTTCCAACTTACCGTTCGGATTGGATATTGAGCGCGTAGAGCAGCAAGAAATCGATTCATTATCTGTTGCCTTTGATGATGTACATTGGGATGAGCTTCGCGGACATGAACAACAAATTATTGCGGATTTTTCTGCTAAAGAAGCAATTTCTAAACGGCGTGGCACGGGATTTTTAGTAGATCCCAAAACTATAACGTTAGGATCCGATGAGTTCATTGCACATCAATATTTCCAAATCAAGGATGACGAAAATTATATAATCTCCATGTGTACCACCGGTAAACCGAGTTGGCGCTTTGATAAGTTGAATAAATTGTGCAAATTCGTAAACAACTATGAAGACTGATATTGAAGCGTTGATTAATTCGTACCAAGAAAATGGGTACGCCTTGTTGCCGGAAGTCATTAACGAATTGCCTGATTTTGAAGTGTTGATTGATCAAGACACCGAAAAAGTATATGAAAAAGACGATTCTACCTTACGATCAATCTATGGATTTCAGAATAATTCTAAATTTATTGAATGGCTAAAAAGCTGCTCATTAATCAAAGAAATTACCCAAACCCTTCTCGGAGAGCAGGTGTATTTACACCAGACTAAGGTGAATCTAAAAAACCAAAACGAATCTTCGGTTTGGCCTTATCACCGCGACTTCCCTTTTTGGAAGGTATTTGATCATTTTCCTGAAAACCAATTTCTCAATGTTGTTGTATACCTGGATGATGTTTTTGAAGGATCGGGTGAATTAAAGGTAATTCCTAAAAGCCATAATCATTTCCTAGCCAGAGAAGCTCAGGATGAGCAAATTGATTATTCACTTGAAGGGAGCGCATCCAGTGATTTACTTTTCAGTTTTTCAGCGGACGAATTGGAGATGTTTGGTTCCTCCTATGGAATCGATTCCACGATCGGCCGGAAAGGAAGTTTATTGATTTTTAATCCAAATCTTATTCATGGTTCAGGAAGTTCATCCGTTGATTTCTCAAGAAAAATCATGATTATGACATTCAATGCGTGCAGTAACATACCAATCGGTGTTTCCAACAGGCCAACGTATTTGTGTAATACCAACCGTAATCCGATCCAATGGTAAGCTCCGATACGCAGAAAAATTACAGCACGTCGTTCCACAGGTTCAAGGGTACCTGTGATGAAAAGAGTAGAACCTTAGGCGCAAGGAGTCTTATCCATTTCACCCAGTTAACAAGCCATTTAAATCAAGAATTCTACACAAATGCGTAGCCATTGGCAATCCTACATTGAATCAGGATTAGATGCGCAAGGTATCTATTCCATATCCGATAAAACCCATACGGATATTAAAATACCGAGCACATTTATCTCGTTATCAAAGGGCAAATTAAGCTTGGCTAAGATTCTATTATCAAGCGCAATTTATGAAGCACTTTGGAAATCTTGCGCGCATGGAATCCACCTGGCGTTTACTATAGAGTACAAGGCCATTCCATTGAATTTCAAGGGAGTTGGAGATATCAAACACGCGGCAAAAATCGTACTTGAGCACGCGCGTTTGTTACATGCTGAACTTGATGAAATCCCTAAATTAAATCCTAAAGGAATCCTAGTTACTGATACAAACAGCTACCAAGATTCAACCTGGAGTATTAGTATTACGATTCATGAATCCCTGGATTATCTAACACTTAGCGCGGGGAATGCGCTCCAACCCATGTGTATTGAACTGATTACACAAGCCTTTGACATTGACCATTGTTTAACGGAGGAATCCCTAAGCAAATTAAGGCCCATCGTAAAGTCAGGAATGGAGTTTTCCGACAGTTCATTCACAACCTACAATCAACTAATCACCGATGCGTGGAATTTAGTTTTCGATCACCCCGTGAATCTCGATGCGAGTTATTTTGCAAACGGCGGGGACTCGATACAAGCGATACGATTTTTATCTAAAATTAAGTCCTTTGGTTACGATGGAGATTTTGGAGAGCTCTTAACGATTCCAAGCATGAATGCTTGGGGTATTAAAGAAAACAAGCGAAAAGCTGCCCCTGCATCAGAACATGAGACAAGATACCCCTTGTCCATAATGCAAGAAAAAATATGGAATCAACGCAATGATTCAAGCAGCGGGGTTTACCATGAACAATTCCTTTTTGAATTAAGTACTCATCCGCCGGTAGATAAAATGGCCGAAGCATTCAAGAACTTATGGTGGGCATATCCCCAGCTTCGAATTGGAATCTCAAACCAACAAGGCCAGTGGATCCAGGAGGTTAATTCATGGGAACCAGATTTTAGAGCGTTGGGTGAAGTTGATGAAATTAACCAAATTCTGAACGATGACTTACAAGAGGGATTTCCGGCGCAATTGATGCGCTGTCAGTTCTTTACTTGCAAAGAAACCTCCTACTTTTTGTGGTCACATCATCACGTTTTACTTGACGGATGGAGTGTTGGCTTGTTAATTCAAGCATTTATAAAACTGGTTGACACAGCGGAGCTTCTTAATACGCAACCGAATTATCAATTCTTAATTCATCAAGAGGAACAGCAACTACTCACTCGTTCTAATCAATTTTCTTGGGATGATTTTTTTAGAACGCATGAGGCACAACATTTCAACGGATCGAACAGTGATTACGTCCAATTTTCAGAGTACTCCCATACGCATGAATTTAGCACCTTGGATTCCTTTTGCGCTTTGGAAGGATTTACACCCCAACAGTTGTTCTTGAGCGCCATCAGCATTGCAAATTTTTCACTTACTGGTAAGCATAAGTCCTATATTCATGGCATTTCATCCGGACGTTCTATTTTACCTGAACATGCTGAACATGCCATTGGTTTACTCATTAAAAATATTCACCTTGGTTGGGCTTGGGAACCTACCGATACGCTGAGAACCATTGTGACTAAGGTGGTGGAAGGACAAACCTTCGGTTTAAGCATGGAGCACATGCCGCCGAATGGCATGCATCATGGGTTAGAAATCCCTGATTTACTCTTTGTTTACGAGAATTATCCCTACGATAAGGTGGTAGGAGAGCAGCTTGCAGGCACCTTAATTCATAATCAAGAACGTACAGGGTATCCGCTTACACTATTGGTTATGCCCAACGGTAACCTCATTCAATTTAAGGTTATTTATAACGAACATCGGTTTAGCCAAACCCTCGTTAAATACTTGATCAGTCAGATTAAAGAAACCATGACGCTGTTCTTGTCAGACGTGGATCAACCATTAATTAACCAAACACACACGTCAAAGGCCGAAGCGAGTGATCATTTCCCGCATTGGACAAAGGAAGTGGATCGGCAGCTAGCAGATGGAGTCATACACACAACACATGGGGTGAGTAAAGAATCCATACATGCACAGACAACCTTGCAGGTGGTATATCAAGTAAATGAGGTGCTTTCGCCCTACGAAAAAGGCAGTCGAATTGCACTCATGGGAGCGCAAAGCGCTTATACGCCGAGCTTAGTTTATGCCATCATGCGCTCAGGCTACAGCTATGTACCCATTAATCCAAGTTGGCCAGCCGATCGGATTGAACAGGTGTTAGACATCGCCTCATGCCAAGCACTGATTTATTTAGAATCCTTTGAAAGCAAGTCCCCTAACATTCCATGCCTTTCTTTGGATGAAATTCTTACATCATCAGAAAATAAGCAGTTAACTGAATTATCACAGCAACAAGAAGCCTATGTTCTCTTTACCTCGGGATCAACGGGTAATCCAAAAGGTGTCAGTTTAAGTCACAAGAATTTATCCGCTTTTTTTCATGCATGCCTTGTGCATGTAAATGCATCAAATTTCAATCACATTTTTAGCTTAACCAACCTCGGATTTGACCTCTCCTTATTTGAGAACTTGTACGGATTTTACATTGGAAAACCGATCGTGGTTGTTCCGAGTTTATCTGACCTTGAAACGGCTATATCAAATTTCCCATCGGGTCT
>CANHSL010000127.1 GCA_947463385.1 Flavobacteriales bacterium | reverse complement strand
TATGAACTTAAAACCAATGAAGCATTAAATGATTTTTCAGGATTGGTTCATTTGATTGATGTGTTAAATAATTCATCCAACGCTGAATTTCCATGTGCAATTCAAGAAGTCCTTGATGTGGACCTCTGGCTAAATTCGCTGGCCTTTCAAATTTTAGTGGGTCAATGGGATGGCTATACCTACAATAAAAACAATTACTATTTATATCAGCGCCCTTCAGACGGTAAGTTTGTGTTTTTAGAATATGATTTAGACAATACCTTTGGCATTGATTGGTCAGGCATTGACTGGCAGTTTAGGAACGTGTATACCTGGTCTCCGAGCAATACGCCACGTCCCTTGTATACCCGAATGATGCAAGTTCCATATTTCAAAGATCGGTTTTCATACTATATACAGCAACACATCAATACCTATTTTACCCCGGGCTACATGCTGCCAATTTGGGAAGCTACCCAGGCACTAATTAGTCCGTCTGCACTTGCTGACACATACAAAGGATTGGATTACGGGTTCTCTGACCAAGATTTTCTGGATGCCATAACAGATGCATGGGGTAACCACGTATCCACTTCCTTAGATACCTATATTACTCAACGAAGCGCGTTTGCAACGAATCAATTGATTTATAATGGCTTAACCAACCCATGTTCGGTAAGTTTAACAGAACAGCAGGAAGAGCCGTTGCAGTGGATTACGCGCGTGGATTTAATGGGAAGAGTGTTAGATGAAATCCCCACAAATCAGGTGTTTGTTGAAATTTCAAGTACTGGACAGACAAGAAAACGAATCCTTATCCCATGAAAACACTGTTATCGTTAAGCGCTTTACTTGTTGTTTTTCTATTCTCGGCACAAGCTGTCGTGTTGGACCATGTGGAACCAGCCAATTGGTGGGTTGGAATGAAACATCATCAAGTGCAGGTGTTGCTTCACGGTCCTCAAATTGCGAAATATACAGTGAATGTTCAAGGCTTGAACGTGCTAGGAATCGTGAAAACTGAGAATCCGAACTATCTTTTTGTTACGGTGGAAACACAAGACAGAAATGCTGGAACCTATCCAATTACCTTAACCAATAGCATGAATAAGGAAGTTGCGCGCTTTGATTTTAAATTGGAAGAACGCATTTACCAATCAGCGGTTCGTCAAGGATTTTCAACCAAGGATGTGATCTATCTGTTAATGCCCGATCGTTTTGCGAACCTTATCCCAGGTCAAGATACCTTTCCTGGAATGACAGAGCCGGGAAATCGTTCGTTACCGGGAGGTCGTCACGGGGGTGACATCGGGGGGATTATGGAGCACTTGGACTATATTAAAGAACTCGGCGCTACAACGATTTGGACAACGCCCTTATTGGAAGATAATGAACCTACCTATTCTTATCATGGCTATGCCCAATCCGATTTGTATAAGGTAGATCCCCGCTATGGAACCAATTCTTGGTTCAAGGAATTGGTACTGGAATCCCACCGACGAGGCCTCAAAGTGATAAAAGATGAAGTTCCCAACCATTGGTCGAGTAAGCATTGGATGATTAAAGACCTCCCTACTAAAACGTGGATTCATCAGTTTGATCAATTTACAAGATCTTCCTACCGCACCAGCACCCAAATGGATCCGTATGCTGCTCCATCCGATCATTCCGCGTCCGCAGATGGTTGGTTTGATACCTCCATGCCAGATATGAATCAGTCCAATCCATTACTATTAACCTACCTAATTCAAAATACCATTTGGTGGGTGGAATATGCGTGTTTGGATGGCTTGCGGGTTGATACCTATTCCTATAACGATAAGGAAGCGATTGCTACATGGACCAAGGCCATTATGGAGGAATATCCCTATTTAAATATAGTCGGTGAGGTTTGGTTGCATAATCAAGCACAAATTTCGTATTGGCAAAAAGACAGTAAAATCGGGGCCTTGGATTCGTATAACAGTGGCCTGCCCGCTGTCATGGATTTCACCTTACACGATGCAATCATGCAAGCATTTAATGAACGGAATCAAGGGTGGGACCAAGGAATGGCTCGTATTTATGAGAATTTTGTGAATGATTTTGTCTATGCAAATCCCAACAACATGTTGGTGTTTATGGAAAATCACGATACCAAGCGCTTCAATGAATATTGTCCGAACCTGGCCGATTATAAACTAGCACTTACCTTAATTGCCACTACGCGAGGCATTCCACAAATCTATTATGGTTCTGAAATTGGCATGAAGGGCTCAAAAGATGCAGGGGACGCCGACATCCGTAGAGATTTTCCTGGTGGGTGGGATACCGATACACTGACGGCATTTTATGCGCAAGATGATGTCCGAAAACGCTCAAAATTGGGTCGAACTCCAGAACAGGAAGCCTATTTTCAATTTACCAAAAAGGTACTCAATTGGCGTAAAAACCAAGCCGTAATTCATGAAGGAACCCTAGTACAGTATGTCCCGGAGAATAACGTGTATGTTTATTTTAGAATCCTTGGAGAAAAGAAAATTATGGTTGTGCTGAATAATTCTACGGATATTCAATCCATTGCAACGAGTCGTTTTGTTGATGTCCTGGATAAATTTTCTATTCGGACAGTTCCCCTAAAAAAAGAGGTGTTAACCGACACTTTCATTGACATGTCGCAGAAATCTTTAACCATCTCAGGAAAAACAGCATGGATCATCGAATTGTAGCCAAGGTCTTAGTTCTGGTATTTTTTTCATGGATTAACGCTAAGGGATGGAGTCAAAATCCGACACGTCAATTTAAGAGCATTGCTTCAATTCCTGCGGGTGTTAAAGTTTCCGTTTCGGATGGGGAGTACATATTCCGATCCTATGGTCCGAATATTATCGAAACCACCTTTATCCCGAACGGTCAAAAGCATGAAGCGAACTCTCACACGGTAGAAAAAAAACCGGATGAAAATTCATTTACTTGGGCAGCAACCTCCAATGCCTTGATTCCTCCCTTTATTCATATTTATCACAAAGAAGATCAGGATAAGAAAATGAATCCTGTTATTTTAATTCAAACGAATCCGTTTAAAATCACCTATTGGCACAAAGGTAAATACTTGCTATCTGAACGTTGGGGATATGATGTGGATTCGAGCATGGAAAAGATTCAGTTTAATTTGAGTCAAGGAGAAAAGTTATTCGGAACTGGAAATCGGGTGCTTGGGATGGACCGAAGAGGGTATAGGTTACCGCTATACAATAAGGCGCATTACGGGTATGAAACGCATTCAGAACAGATGAACTACTGTATGCCCTTGGTGATTTCAGATCGGCTTTATGCCTTGCACTTTGATAATTCGTACACCGGTTTTCTAGACCTAGATTCGAAAAAAGATAGCAGCCTTACCTACGAAACAACAGGTGGAAGAAAAACCTATCAGGTAATCGCAGCGGATAATTGGAAAGAATTAGTGACATCGTATACCAGTTTGACCGGAAGACAACCCCTCCCTCCGCGTTGGACCTTTGGTAATTTTGCGAGCCGTTTTGGGTACCATTCGGAGCAAGAAGCACGATCCGTGGTGTCGAAGTTCAAAGCCGATAGCATTCCATTAGATGCCATAGTTTTTGATTTATATTGGTTTGGCACAACCATCCAAGGCACCTTAGGGAATTTTGAATTCCACAGGGACAGCTTTCCGAATCCAAAACAAATGATTTCCGATTTTAAAAGCAATGGGGTCAAAACGGTATTGATAACCGAGCCGTTTATTTTAACCACTTCCCGTACCTGGGAGGAAACCAAAGCCAAAAAATTGTTGTGCACAGACGTGACGGGTGAAAAGCCTTTTACTTATGATTTTTATTTTGGAAATACGGGATTATTGGATATCTACAAGCCAGAAACCAAGCAGTGGTTTTGGGATATCTACAAAGGCTTAATCGAAATGGGGGTAGAAGGAATTTGGGGGGATTTAGGAGAGCCCGAGGTGCACCCCGATGAGTTGTATCACGTGGTGGGTAAAGCCAATCGAGTGCATAACATCTATGGTCATGATTGGGCAAGGTTGATTCAAGAAGGATATAATACAAGCTATCCAACCAAGCGTCCCTTTATTTTGATGAGGTCCGGATATTCAGGTTCGCAGCGGTTTGGAATGATCCCATGGACTGGGGATGTGAATCGCACCTGGGGCGGATTAAAACCTCAAGTGGAGCTTACCCTGCAGGCAGGATTGCAAGGAATTGGATACCTACATTCCGACCTTGGTGGCTTTGGTGGAGCGAATGATGATCCCGAACTGTATATTCGTTGGTTACAATATGGGGTGTTTCAACCAGTTTTTCGTCCGCATGCGCAGCAGGAAGTGGCCAGTGAAGCGATTTTTAAAGACCCTGAAACCAAAGCGCTGGCCAAGCAAGCCATTGAGTGGCGCTATCGCTTACTTCCATATAACTATACCCTGGCGTATGAGAATGCAACGACTGGAATTCCATTGATGCGCCCTGTATTCATGGAATATCCCCAGCGTAAAGAGTATTTGGATCGTACCGATTGCTACCTCTGGGGTCCCGACATATTCGTAGTGCCCGTGACGGAAAAAGGTCAAAAAGTGGCTAAAATCGATTTTCCATCGGCAAATCCTTGGTTTAATTTATTTACAGACGAACGTATTGTTCCACTTCAATTTGTATCTATGGCTCGCTGTTTTTGGGGATCCCGAATGGAACTGGTTTGGAATGAACCCACCATTGATTCCTTGAGCATGGATCAAATTCCGGTTTTTGTTAAAGCCGGTGCGTTCATCCCGATGGCAAAAAAAGGCATGCAGTCTACCGAGGAGTATTCTGTAAATAATGTGGAGGTACATTTCTATTACGATCCTACGGTTTCTGCCTCTAAAGGGAAGTTATTCGAAGATGATGGGACCTCACGACAAGATTTTGATGGGGATTGTTTCACCTTATTCGAATTTGACTACCTTAAAAAGTCAAGGAGAAATTCCGTAATTAACGTGAACGCTAACAGTCCGTTTTGCAAACCATTTAGTCCAGGAGTTACGCTGGTCATCCACAATGTATCTGAAGCACCTCGAATTGTTAGTAGGACCAATGATCAATTGCTAGGAGAAGACACCAAGATAACTTTTGACTCAACAACGAAAACGGCACGCCTACTTTATAAACTGGAGGATGGTAACGAATTGAAAATCAAATTCCCATAATTTTCTTTGTGTCATAATGACATTTTGAAAAAAAAAGTATATTTGAAAGCACTTTAATTAAAAACTAACAACAATTTAAGAGATTATGAATAGACAATTATTTAGTAAATCTTTTTCCTTG
>CANHSL010000126.1 GCA_947463385.1 Flavobacteriales bacterium | reverse complement strand
TACAACCGCCTGCGAGAGTACATCAACGGTTCCAAGGGCGTCGAATAAAATAAATAACAAGTCCCTTTGAGTCCTGATATTCATGATACACTTCAAAACCGTATCGAAGGTACATGGCCAAGGTCCGTTTTGAAATTGTTTCGGCAATAATATCTAATTGGTGTTCTCTTGAGCGCTGAAATACAAATTCCTTTATTTCGATGATCGTTTCCAATCCAAAGGTTTGATCCTCTACGGCAAGCATCCAAAAATAAAATGCGGGCGCTTTTGATCGATAACTTTTTATTATTCGCTCTCGCTTTAGCATCGGAATCGCCCTTAACCAACCTACACTGTACTGCCCTAAATATGCGTATAAACGTAATGCCTCCAACTTGGTAAGTTGATTCTCTGAATTAAACATCAACGCTACCCCCTTTCTATTTGTAGTAATATAAGCCCCCTGTTTTTTTCGCGCCACGCGAACACAAAAGGTACACAAATGAAAAATCCGTGATATAATTCTATAATCATCCTTCACAAAAGCACGCACTCCAGGATTCGTTTCAAAGGATGCTGCTACTATGCGAATGGCAGTTTCCTCCGTCGTATCGTCAATGGGTAACATCACTAGGCAGCTGCTTCACACAAGGATTCCTCAACCCGTTCCTTCGGTAATGGAAGTTTGCAAAAAGGACAGGGATAAAGTTGCCCATCAAAATCCAAAAAAATGTAGGATCGTCCACCACCACAGGTCATTTGCTTTCGATAACCCGCAGGGAACAAAACGGTAGGATAGGTAATATGGACTTTCTCAAAATTAAAGCGTTCACTCAATTTCCAAAGGTGGTCGAGCTGCTTGGCATTCAAAGCGATGTCTTTATCCTGGTAATTCCCTACGGCCCGTGGTTCAAGGATATTTACGATCGGAACTCCTTTGTTTTTCGCCCACTCAATAATTCGCTCTACCCCATGTTCGTCAACAAGTGCTCTTGTCGGACAAACATTTAACGCAACTAAAATCCCCACTTCAAGGCAATGACTAACACTTTGCTCAACCCATTCAAAGGAATTCACATTGCCTCTAAATGCATTGTGTTCGTTCGGATCATAATGATCTAAACTTATTGCCACACCATTCAATCCCGAAGCTTTCAGGCGCTTGGCACGCTCAAGGGTTAAGCCATATCCGGAAGTATACACCCATTGGTCACATCGATTTTGATAACGCTCAAGTAAGGAGATTAACTCATCAAAACGACTTAACGGTTCTCCACCTGAAAAAACCAATTGACCCACCCCTTGATCCACAAATGGGTCGATTTTATCGTAATAATCAGTTAAGGAAAGTACATCTTTTTGATACAGTGTTGCGGCCTCGCTGCAATGCGCACACGCTAAGGGACAACGTTTCGTTATTGCAACAATTAGGCGACGCAATGCGCGATTATCTTCCTGCGTGGCTTGAATTTCGATTAAATGACGTTTAAAAAACGCATTAAATCCAGGTGAAGGCCAAGCGGGATTGAACATATCCCACGCGTATTTACCTTCCATTTTAAAGGCTCGAACCAAGGTCTTTCCTCCCATCATACGCGTAAAATTCTGAAGGAGTTTGATTAAAACAACCATTGATTTAAAGGGATTCTTATACAAGCGTGTTCCAATCCACCAAATATTAATCAACATTAAGAATCTAATCGCATGGTACTCAATCCCAACAACTCGTTTAATCATATGAATTCAGTAGTTAATAATTTATGCTTCCCGTAAAAATATAAAATCCAAGCGTTATTGTAACCAATTAAAATGCTGTTCAGCTATTTCAGTTTTATGTGCCATTATATAAGTCCTAAACGCCTCCGCGACCGGACCATGACGTTTCCCTTTAAGTGAAATCAATTGCCATTCTGTATGCACCGGCAATCCACTAATTTTTAACATCTTTAATTCTCCTGCTTCTAGTTCATGCTTTAACCCAATTAAAGGCATAATGGATAAGCCCAGTCCGGCCTTCACCGCTTGTTTTACCGCTTCATTTGAAGTTAATTCAAACTTCCGCTCTAATTTAACCTGATGGGTTTTAAGAAATTGCTCCATACGTTGCCGTGTGCCGGAACCGGGTTCTCTCATAATTAAGGGATGTTTAGCTAAATCCCGAATGGATATTTTCTTCGTGTTTGAAAACGAACGGTCACCAATCAAGTACAAGGAATTATCAAGCAGTGGGATAGAGTCTACATTCAAGCGGTCTGGAAGAATCGAAACCAAGGCAAAATCAATTTCATTTCGACCCAAGCTCTCAACCACTAACTCCTTATTCGTAACATCCATTTGTAAATCAACGCCGGGATTCAAATCCAAGAAGGGTTTTAAAAAAAAGGGAATCACATACTTTCCGGTAGAAACCACTGAAATCTTTAAGGTCCCAGTTAACTCCCCTTTGAATTTCAATGCCTTATGCCTGAGCAAATCAGCTTGAAACAGAATTTCCTTAGCCGAGGCTGCCACTTCTTGTCCAAACGAGGTGATATGCATGCGACGAGAAATCACTTCAAACAAGGGGATTTCAAATTGATCTTGAAAATTTTTCAATTGAATAGACACTGCAGGTTGTGTCATGTGTAAATGCTCCGCAGCTTTCGTAACACTTTGATTTTCAACAACCTTAACAAAAACATTCAATTGACTCAAAGTATAATTCATAATATTTATTTATATTATTAATCAAATATATAAATATTAATATATATATAAAACTATACATCTTTGCTGAAAAAATAATCACCATGAGAATAACTATTGCTAAAGGAGATGGAATTGGTCCAGAAATTATGGACGCAACCTTACAAATTTTAGAAGCCGCGGGTGCGGATTTACAAATTGACGAAATTCAAGTTGGAGAGCAGGTATATCTTTCGGGAAATACCGCTGGAATTTCGAAAGATAGCTGGGATATTATCCGAAAAAACAAAGTTTTTTTAAAGGCGCCTATTACTACGCCACAAGGTGGAGGTTACAAAAGCCTGAATGTTACCACGCGTAAATTTCTGGGCTTGTATGCCAATGTAAGACCCTGTAAAAGCCTACATCCGTTTGTACAAACAAAACACCCCATAATGGATGTGGTTATTGTACGAGAAAATGAAGAAGATTTATACGCGGGAATTGAGCACCAACAAACAGACGAAGTGGTTCAATGCTTAAAGTTGATTAGTAGACCAGGGTGCGAAAAAATCGTGCGTTATGCCTTTGAATATGCCAAGCAACAAAACCGAAAAAAAGTAACATGTTTTACGAAGGATAACATCATGAAACAAAGTGATGGTTTATTCCACAAGGTGTTTGATGAAATTGCTGCGGAATATCCAGAAATAGAAAATGAACATTGGATTATCGACATCGGTGCGGCTAAATTAGCCGATACCCCGGAAGCATTTGATGTCATCGTTATGCCTAATTTATATGGTGACGTCTTGAGTGATGTTGCCGCACAAATTACGGGCAGTGTTGGATTAGCCGGTTCATCAAATATCGGGGAAGAATGTGCGATGTTTGAGGCCATTCATGGATCCGCACCGCGAAGAGCGGGACAAAATCTTGCAAATCCATCAGGCTTATTGCAAGGAGCAATCTTAATGCTCATTCATATTGGACAAACAGAGGTTGCCGAAAAAATTCAAAATGCGTGGTTAAAAACCCTAGAGGATGGAATTCACACCTATGATATTTTCAAAGAAGGAATGAGCAAAGAACAAGTCGGAACCAAGGAATTCGCTCAAGCTGTAATTTCACGTTTGGGTCAAACACCGAGCACCCTTAACGCTGTTTCGTATGATTCAAGCTACCAAATGAAGCTCCCAACTTACGAACGCAAAGCGCCAAAAACAAAAACCCTCGAGGGTGTTGATCTCTTTGTACATTGGGCAGGAAGTAATCCAGACACCCTAGCAGAGTCCATTAACCAATTAAATCATAACGGCGTGCAATTATCCATGATAACGAATCGCGGTATTAAAGTTTGGCCAGATGGATTTAGAGAGACGTTTTGCACAGACCATTGGAGATGTAGATTCAAAGGAGCTGATCAAAAATTATCAAAATCGAACATCATTTCTCTCCTTGCGCTTGCAGAAGAACTTAAAATTGATGTGATCAAAACTGAAAATCTATACGCTTTTGATGGGGTGCAGGCCTATTCACTCGGACAAGGACAATAAAAAATAAGACTATGAAAATTAACTTAATCGAAGGAACATACTCCGTAGGCGAGGCTCAGGAGCTCCTAAACAAAATAATCCAGGTCAAAATCGCTTACCTTGAATCTAAAATTTCAAGTTCTTGCAATGAAGAAGATATAAAGCAGCGAGAAAATCGAATTAAATCCTTACAAACCCAACGCGCAGATATTAATAAGTTATCAGCAGAAGAGATGCGAGGCATTACGATTCACCTCAACATTGATTTAGATTAGCTTATGGCCTTAATTGTCGGTTTCATCATTTCAATAAGTTTCATCGCATATTCTATAGCTAATACGGGCACATTAATTTCAGAATTCGCTTCTATAGCCTCTGTGTCTTGTGCCCTTATTACTATCGCTTATGCTAAAAAACCAAACCCATGAACGAACTTAAACTCACACTGATCAATGGCGCATTCACCGTTGAGGAAAGTCAGAAAATTATTTTGGATGTAGTGGCAAGTAAAATTCAATTTCACGAAAAGAAAAAGTTAAGCGCTTTAATTAAAAATCAAACCTTAGATTCTTTTTCCGATGAACGAATTAAGAACTTAAAGCGTAGCATGGATCACATTAAATCAGAGTTATCTGTACTTACCGCAGGCTCAGAAGTAACGATTCAATGTGACATCCACATCAAAATAAATCACCCCGAGGCATAATATGTTCCAAGGAAGGCAACTCTGTGTAGCCACGATGCACCAAAAAGAGCAGGTAATTGCACCCATTTTATATTCCATACTTGGGGTTACCTGTTTTGTACCTCAAGAACTTAACACAGACCAATTCGGAACATTCTCTGGTGAAATTGAACGAAGCTTATCTCCACTCAATGCTGCACGAGCAAAGTGCGATTTAGCGCATCAGCTTACCGGATGTGACCTCGTAGTAGCTAATGAAGGTTCCTTTGGTCCGCACCCGAACCTGTTTTTCATTCCTGCAAACGAAGAGCTAATGCTATTGCGGGATTATAAAAACAACCTATGCATTTGGACGAGTGTACTTTCAACCGAAACCAATTTTAATTCACTGGAAATATCAAACGCTAACCAACTGGGTGATTTCGCAAATTCCATCGGATTTCCTAGGCACGGATTCATCTTATTG
>CANHSL010000125.1 GCA_947463385.1 Flavobacteriales bacterium | reverse complement strand
AGTTAAATATATTCTGGACACAATGCAAGGCTAAAAATGGATAATCATAGAGTTACGTTCGTAAAAAATGTTAGAGACAAATTAAATGCAGTAAGCCCTAGCTTTTGCACACAAAAATGGCTACACGAAACATTATACCTGCACACAGGGGATAACCATAGCTGTTATCATCCTCGACCACAACACATTCCTTTAGAAGAGATTGAAGCAGATCCTAGTGCTCTGCACAATACTAAGTGGAAGAAGGAACAGCGTAAAAAGATGTTAGAGGGCAAGCGCCCCGAAGAGTGCTATTACTGCTGGAACATTGAAGATTTGGACGGTGATCATTTAAGCGATCGTATGTTACACAGTTCGAGTGACTATTCAGTTCCTTTAATTGATACAATCGCAAAGACTCCTTGGGACGAAAATGTAAATCCTAAATACTTAGAAGTTAGCTTTGGCAACAACTGTAACTTCCGTTGTGGCTACTGCTGCCCACAGGCAAGCACACAATGGGTTGACGAAATTAAGAATTACGGTAATTACGACTTAACCTACAATCAGTATGGTATTGAGTTTATTGACAGCGGCACATATTACACAAGTAAACAACAGAATCCCTACATCGAAGCATTCTGGAAGTGGTGGCCTAGTCTACGTAAAGATCTACATACACTACGTATCACAGGAGGAGAGCCGCTGATGAATCCTGCTGCCATGCAGTTCTTTGATATGCTGGAAGACGAACCTGCTCCTCACTTAGAGATTACGCTAAACAGTAATTTAGGTGTTGCTTATGGCAAGATTGACAGACTGCTAGAACGTGTAAAGAGTTTGCTAGATCAAAAGAAGATTCGCAAGTTTAGTTTTTTTACCAGTATCGATGGCTGGGGAGAACGAGCAGAGTATATGCGTACAGGGCTGAAGTGCAGTCATTGGGAACGCAACGCCAAAGCTGTTATGGACAGCGGGGCCACGGTAAATTTAATGTGTACATTCAATGTCCTGTGTGTTACAAACTTCTATGAGTTATTTGAAAAGGTAATTGAGTGGAGGAAAGAGCGCGGACATAAGTGTGTGTCATTTGATACTCCTTATCTCAAAGAGCCACCACATTGGATGATTAAAATTCTTACACCAGACTTTATTCCTTATATGGACAAGCAGTTGAAGTTTTTAGAAGACAATCACGAATGGTTCACTGGAGTAGAATACGAAAAATTTAAACGTGTTACTAACTACATGAAAGAACATACTATTGATGAAGATAAGATCCGTGCAGGCCGCAGGGACTTTTATGTATTCTTTACAGAAAACGATAAGAGATTAGGCACTGACTTGCTAAAAACATTTCCAGAATACAAAGAGTTCTATGAACTGTGCAAAGAAGTGTATGAAAACTTCGATAAATGAAATTATAAAGAATGCTGATCGAATAGTTGCATATGGATGTAGCTATACTGCAGGTTCAGAATTAATGGATCATTTTCATATGAACATGACTTTCGATAAGTGCAATTCAATTAAAAGACATTTTGCATCAAACTCGAAAGCTATGTTTAAATTTTTTGAGTCCTTTAAACTTAGCGAAGTAGATTATCTAAATCGACAAAATAGCTGGGCAGCACATCTTTCTAAAAAATTAAATAAATCTTTTGAAAATAGAGCAGAAGGTGGAGCTGGCCTTGACCAAGTCTATTTTAAAATATCTGAAGATTTAAGAACTGGTAAAATTGATAAAACTGATTTAGTTGTTGTGGGATTAATGGACGTTGGTAGAATAATACAGTTTGGCCATGTCAGTGTAAGAAGTATATTGTCGGGTTGGCATCTATCAGATGAGAATCCCCATGACATAACTTTGATACAACTACTTAACGAAGATTGGCTGTTTTTTAACTATTACAAAACATTAAGATTAATGTTATTATTAAATGATAAGATTAATATTATGTTTCAGCCAATGACATCGACTCAAAATTTAGACAAATATGAGTCCTTAACATATGTGCGTGATTACGCCGATGAAGTATGGCAGCAAGTACAGCCCTTTATACTATCGCCGACTGATGTATTGGAACTTAGAAAAGGTCAATCATTATGTGGATTTAAGCATCATCCTGTGGAGTCCCATATAGATCTTGCTGATAGAATTTATTTAAAACTTATTAGTGATACAGATGTATGAAATCTAACAGACGTCTTTTTGCATTCGGATGCAGTTTTACTAATTGGATATGGCCCACTTGGGCTGATATCATAGCACCCTATTTCGACGAATACTATAATTACGGCTACTCCGGTCGAGGCAATTGGTACATATATAATATGTTACTAAATGCAGATAAGACTTATAAGTTTACCAAAGACGATACAGTTATTGTACAGTGGTCCGAGTGGACTAGAGTTGATGAGTTGATTGACGGATTATGGACATCTGATATCTTAGAGAAAAAATATGAACAAGATATTTTAAATAGGGGATTTGCGTGTATGCAAAGCGCAAATAATATGTTAAAATATATAGGATGTGAATATTATACTATGTCCTTAAATGACTTTGATCTACCAAAAGAATCAAAATTAAATAAGTCATATGTACTAACGCATAGTCGTATACTAGAAAATTACCAAGACATAGTAGACGAACTAGATCCTCCTATTTTGAAGTATCTAGATTCTAAGCGTCCTATTAAATTATATAATGATGTTGAACTATATAATTTGCACCCTTTGCCTAGTGAACATATTAAATTGATTAGATTAAAATTTCCACAGTATCTCCCAAGGAACGATAAAGTTATAGCAGCCGTGTTAGATAATCAACTAGCTAGAGTTTTTTACGAAAATCAACTTAGTAAATTTGTGAATGTAGATGACAACTTATCTATTAAGTGGCAAGATATTGAATGGTATGGATGTAAAAGAAGTAATAAACAAGGATTTTTAAATGTTAAATGAACAAAATAAACACTCGTGGTGTGTAAATGCAGAACATGCTATGAGCGCTAACAATAACGGTACAACAAAGATATGTTGTATGATCAAAAACGAGGAAATTATGGCCCTCGGAGAAAATACTATTCAAGAGAATTTTCAAAAAATTGAATTTGTTAAAATTCGAGAAGATTTGCAAAATGGTATCCGACACAAGGATTGTAGATGGTGTTGGCAAGAGGAAGAAAATGGTCGAAAGAGTAAGCGGTTACGAGACAATGAAAAATACATCGGCCACTTAGAAGCAGGCGGAGAACCTTTTCAAGGATTAGCTAAGTTTGAATTAAATTTAGGTAACACTTGTAACCTAAGGTGTAGAACCTGTGCTCCACATAGCAGTAGTCAGTGGATGAAAGAATATTTTGATTTGTACGAAGCAAAAAATTATGACAACGACTACAAGAAATATTCTATTCAGATGAAGCGTTATCATCAGACATATGATGATGAAAGTCCTTTTTGGGATGACCTAGTTAATAATCTTAGCACTGTTAAACAGTTCGACTTCTATGGAGGCGAACCCTTTATGAGTAAAAAAATGTGGGCAGTGCTTGAGATGGCAGTTGATCAAGGCTATGCTAAAGATATTGAACTTCACTATGCAACTAACGGAACACAGTGGCCTAAAGATAAAGTGGAAATCTTTAAACACTTCCGTCACCTAAACTTAAATTTTAGTATTGATGGAGTAGGGGAACATTTCGAGTTTATGAGATATCCTGCAACTTGGAGCGAAGCACAAGAGAATATGGAGTATGCTAGGGAGTTTAAGAAAACTCATCATAATATGCAACTCAGTTGGTGCAGCACATTAAGTACTCTAAACATTTATAATTTGCCTGATCTATTAGATGAGTTTTACAAAACGTATGCAAACGATTTTGGAATTTATTTAAATTTAGTTCATGGTCCTATACACTACAACATTAGTAAATTACCTAAAAGTGTGCGTGAAGCAGTGGTCGCTAGGTTAGAAAAGATACCTAAAGAATATGAAAATATCTGGTGGCATTATCTACCAGGGATCATAAATTTCATCAACAGCGGAGAATACGAAGAAGACGTTTGGAGGAGATTTAAAATTACAACTCTCAGACACGATGATTATCGAAATCAAAACTTTGCAAAAACTTTTCCGGAGTTTGCAAAAATTATAGGAACAGACAATGAATAACTTTTTTAACTACAATGAATTAAGCCAGTTGCATATTGAATTAACAAATGCGTGTAATGCGGCATGTCCTATGTGTACTAGGTTCCATGTCAATAGCCCGTTAGTTAGACCAGATTTAACAATAGATCAAATTACAATTGAAAAGTTTAAAAAATATTTCCCTCCAGAGATTATTGAAAAGTGTGAAATTATTTTATTCTGCGGAGTTCACGGCGATCCCGGTATGGCAAAAGATCTATACGAAATTTGCGAATATATTGCGGAAACTAATCCAAAGACTGCTGTTCGTATGAATACCAACGGAGGAATGAGAAAGCCAGAATTCTGGAAGAAGATGGGCGAGCTGTTTGCTAAACAACGACAAGATCATTGGCGTTGGGTCATCACATGGAGCATTGATGGACTACAAGACACCAATCATCTTTATCGTCGAAACGTTGTATGGGAAAACCTAATGGCCAATGCCCAAGCATACATTGATGCAGGAGGATTTGCTGACTGGGATTATTTAATTTTTAAACACAACGAACATCAAATTGACGAAGCCAATGCACTGTCTAAAAAAATGGGATTTATGAATTTTTATCCTAAAAAGTCATTAGGTGTTGATAACGGTCAACAATTGCAACGTATGAGTGCAATGACACGAGAAGGTAAATTAGATTACTGGATCGATCCTCCAGATAACCCTAAGAATCGTAACTTAGAAAATCCTCCTGTCCCTGGAATTAATGATCAGTTTTGGGAATTTGACATAGAGCATTACAAAAATCTAAAAGAAACAAAGACTACCTATAACAATTATCCTGAAAGAATCAAAACTACCTACATTGTTTTGCACAAAGAACATAAGGATAACAAACACCTAGACGATGCAGAAATAAAATGCAAAGCCAAGACAATGAGTGGTGGCAAGGAAATTTTTGTTGATAACTTTGGTCGTGTTATGCCGTGTTGTTACATTGGAACACATTTAAATGGAACACACAGCGATAGCCATAGTCTGCAACTACACTACGAAATGAACAAGTATGGTTGGGAAGGGTTTGATTTAAACAAACATACGCTAAAAGAAGTATTAGACGCACAACATTTAGATCGCGTGTTCACTGATAGTTGGACCAAGCCTAGCTGTAAGGAAGGTAAGATGGCCTACTGTGCAAACATTTGCGGCACATTCAGTCGCGTGGATAAAATATATACACACGATAAAATGGAAGATAAGAATCGCAACTGGAGATTCAAGGACGAAAAGAGTGAATAAAGAAACATTTTGCTCTTTGCCTTTTACTGAAGTATTCCT
>CANHSL010000124.1 GCA_947463385.1 Flavobacteriales bacterium | reverse complement strand
TACATGCCCGTCGGCTTTAGCAACTTGAAAGAGGTAGTGAACCATTTGAATGCGGCCATCTACTGAAATTCTGTTCCGGATATCATTGCAAATATCAGAGATTGGTATCTGCCCGTTATCTAAGAAATGCTTAAGTACTTGTAAGTGTTCGCGTGTAAATTGATTCCCGAATTGGGCCGTGAAAAATCCCTTTACGTAATCCAATTCCGCACGTTTTACAGAACCGTCTGCTTTCATGACTACCGCAGACAAGGCCATTAACATGGTTGGGAAATCGTATTGCGTAGCGCGCTGACGGTAATACTCAAAACCACTCCCTGAGCTTTGCGTTTGTGCTTTGCTTTGATTCCCCCTACTAAGGAAATCAATTATACTTCCGATAACAAAACCAATGATCCCGAATTTAATCCGACCAGTAAGAATGAGGAGCCCTACCCCTAAAAACCACTTATACAATTTCTTATTTTATTACAAACTTACTAAGATTCTACCATACCGCTCACAGAACGTTGGATGAATTCCGTAAGTGCTTCGCCTTTTAATAAGCCTTGAGATAACATGGCTAAGTCTACGAGTTGTTTGACCGTCTCTTGTTGTCTGGCGCTTTTCATCTTCAACACTTTACTCATTACCGGGTGATTTCCATTCACAACCAATTGATACATTTCAGGAAAGGCGCCATAAAAGCCCCCACCGCCCATGCGTTGCTGTTCCATCATTCGGCGAATAAATTCGGGTTGGGTAATCAAGATTGGTGAATCTTGTTCCGCCATGGATTCTAATTGTACCGTAAATTTCTCTTTGTTAACGGCACCTTCAAACAAAGGCTTAAGTTTTTCCTCTTCTGCAGCACTTAGTTTTGATGGTATTTCCTCACCTTTGTCAATTAGTTTCTCTAAACTATCGGAATCCACTCGGCTAAAGCGAACTTTCTCATTGCCTTGTTCCAGTTTTTGAATCCAATGCGATGCTAAGGGTCCTTCTAAAACCAGTACGTCATACGCGCGGTCCGTTGCTTGTTTCACATAAGAGAATTGTCCTTCAGCATCCGAGGTGTACAGTATAATGGTCTCTTCACTTTTATTCGTTTGGTTGGCCTTGATTTTCTCCAAGTATTCTTCCATGGTAAAATAAGCACCGCTCGTATTTTTCAGTAAGGCAAACGTTTTCGCTTTTTCTGCAAACTTCTCATCGGATAACATTCCATACTGCACGAAAATGTACAAATCATTCCATTTCTCCTCGAAATCTGTTCGATCCTTATTAAACATTTCAGCCAATTTATCCGCTACTTTTTTAGTGATGTGCGCGGATATTTTTTTAACATTGGAGTCGCTTTGCAAATAAGATCGCGAAACATTCAATGGAATATCTGGTGAATCAATTACCCCGTGCAACAAGGTTAAAAATTCGGGCACTATTTCTTCCACGCTGTCCGTGATAAATACCTGGTTGCTATAGAGGTTGATTTTGTTTCGCTGAACTTCTACATTTTCTTTAATCTTCGGAAAATAAAGAATCCCAGTTAAATTGAATGGGTAATCTACATTTAAGTGAATGTTAAAAAGTGGCGCATCAAAGGTGGACGGGTAAAGTTCGCGATAGAAGGATTGATAATCTTCCTCACTCAAGGATGACGGAGCAACAGTCCACGCCGGTTTTACATTGTTCACTTGGTTTGGTACCTCAATGGCCACGCGCTTCACATTTCCATTGTCATCTTTTTCACCTTCCGGAGAATCAATGTATTCGGTTTTCGTTCCAAAGAACACAGGAATTGGAAGGAACTTACAGTATTTTGAAAGGATTCCCTGAATTCTAGGTTTATCATTAAACTCAAGGGCATCTTCATTAAAGTAAAGTATAATGTCCGTTCCGCGTTCAGCCTTTTCGATTTCTGTAATGGTAAATTCAGGTGAACCATTACTTTCCCATTGTACCGCTTGTGCGCCCTCATGACGAGATAAGGTTTGAATTTGAACTCGTTCTGCAACCATAAAGGCCGAATAAAACCCTAAGCCAAAATGTCCAATTATTTGCTCTGCGCCTTCTTTTCCTTTGTATTGATTTACAAATTCCTCTGCGCCAGAAAAGGCAATTTGGTTGATATATTTATCTATCTCCTCTTCTGTCATTCCGATTCCATGATCTCTGATGGTTAATGTTTTGGCCTCACGGTCCAATAACACGTCCACTTTCAATTCACCGAGTTCACCTTTATATTCACCATTAGTCGCTAAAACCTTTAGTTTTTGCGAGGCATCTACCGCGTTGGATACAAGCTCTCGAAGGAAAATTTCATGATCCGAGTAAAGAAACTTTTTAATGATTGGAAATATATTTTCCGTTTGAACATTAATTTGACCTGTTTTCATGTGTTTAATTTTTTAGACGCTTTACTTTTTTCAATTTATATACCAAAGCGTTCAAGGTGACACATTGGCATAATTAACGGATATTCAAGCCTTACTTTCCAATAAAACTGACATATTTTGGTACTTTTGTCGCTGTGATGTTTGCCTTATCTTTCGGCCTTGGCGCACTAGTTTTTGGTGGCTTTATTTTTATTTCCTCTTGGTTTAAGGGCTTGTCTGTTTGGGCTCTACTTTGCTCTTGGGGAATAAAGGGATTTGCATCACTAATCCTCCTGTATGTTTATACCAGTATTTATCCCTTACGCAAGGAGGCGGATGTTTTTAAGTACTATGATGATGGCATTATTTTGAGTGAAATTGCAGCTGAGAAGCCTGCAGCATTCACGCGGATAATGCTCGGTACCTGGACTGCAGCGGATTTAAGTTATTTAAATCGCTTAAATTATTGGTTTCGTTCATACGATCATGGCATCGCGAACGATAACCGTGTGGTGATTCGTGTTAATGCCGTATTGAATCTATTCACCCGCGGATCGTATGGACTTAATCTCGTGGTGTTTTTAGCCTTATCGTGGCTCGGTTCTTATTGGTTGTTTCGCTTGTTCATGGAGCTTTCCGCTTCAAAAATTACCTCGTATATCGCTGCATTTTTATTGCCGTCTACCGTCTTTTGGAGCAGTGGTATTTTAAAGGAAGCCTTGTTGTTTTTTGCGCTTGGCGGATTTCTTTACAGCCTGTTTCAGTTGTATCAGCGGTTTAGATTGGATTTTTTGTTTTTGGGTATTCTTAGTTTATTCCTGCTTTCATTTCTAAAAATTTATATTTTGATTGCCCTGCTTCCCTTGGTTGTGATTACTTGGATTTGGGCACGCACACGGTCCTGGCGTATGCTTTGCAGCAGTGCAATCGGCTTCCTTGCCTTGTTTGCATTAAGCCAGCTGCTGTTTTACCCCGAATGGAGTATGCTCTCAACCCTTCAAGGAAAACAATTTGATTTTATACAAATGGCCCATGCAGTAAATGCAGGAAGTATTGTACCTATTATTCCAATGGATGGGCGACTGACTACGGTTTTAGCCCTAATTCCTTTGGGAATTTGGAACGTTTTAGTTTATCCGGACCTTAGCATGCTAAAAAATGTACAATCCATAGTGGCTTTTACCGAAAACATAATGTTTCTAATGGTTTTACTGGGTGCTCTGTTCCGCTTAAAGGGTATATCCTGGAAGTTGGATTGGCGCTTCCCAATGTTGGTTTTTAGTTTGGCTGTTTTTTCGCTGGTAGGCATGACCGCACCCGTCGTTGGTGCTATGGTACGATACAAAGCCCCCGTTCTGCCTTTTTTATGGATGAGTTTATCCCATTATCAAGTACCCTATATTAAACAATTGTTCACGTCAAATAGAATTTATCAATGGTTAAATACGCATTTATAACAGGCGCATCGTCAGGGTTTGGCGCGGCAATAGCTTCTAGCCTAGCAAAGGAAGGATATGGTTTGATTTTAACGGCAAGGCGTTTAGACCGTTTGGTTGCACTCAAAGAAACGCTCGCAGAGGAATCGCCAGACATCATCATTGGTGCGCTCGATGTGCGTGATTGCTTGGCGGTTGATGCGTGGGTTGAGCAGTTAGACGACCATGTAAAGGCGAACCTAAGCTTGTTGGTAAATAATGCGGGACTTGCTGCGGGAAGAGCTCCCATCGATCAAGGCTTAGTCTCCGATTGGGAACAAATGATTGATGCGAACCTTACAGGGTTATTATATGTGAGTCAAGCGGTAATTCCTTTAATGAAAGCACGTGAGGAGGGCTTGATCATTAATATTACGAGTATTGCTGGAAAAGAAGCGTATCCTCAGGGCAATGTGTATTGTGCCACCAAGGCGGCTGTGGATCAACTTACAAAAGGAATGCGTATGGATTTGCTTCCCTTTGGGATTCGCGTGAGTTCCATAGCGCCGGGTGCTGCAGAAACTGAATTCTCCTTGGTTCGATTTAAGGGGGATGAAGACCAAGCCTCGGCCGTTTATCAAGGATTTACACCATTAGATGCCAAAGACATTGCAGACGCCGTTCAATTTATTGTAACCCGTCCGCCCCATGTTTCAATTCATGATTTAGTGATTATGCCCTCCGCCCAAGCCTCAGCGACACTCTTCAGGAAAGATTAAGGAAGGAAAAGTAAGGTGTTTTTTCCATCAACGGAAAGCAACACGAAGCCATGCACGTAGGTATTGAATCTATGGGTTGACCCCAAGTGAATCGTTCTGCCTTGTATATCGGTTAACCTGCACTGTTTAAAAGGCCTTGGAATAATTAACTCGTTATACCCCTCCTCTAAATGAGGAATAAGTTGAACCGGAACCATTGGTTCTAAGGGTTTGACTGATGCAGTAGGTTCAACGAATTGTGTGAAATCAAATTCAAAAAGTTTTGGGGCAATAGTGATGACAGAAGCTACTTTTTCCGAACTTATATATCCTTTATTGGAAGCTTTTAATGTGATTCCTTCGGTTTGCGCTACAGTAAGCACATTTCCTACTTCCACCCGGCGGCGGTTTCCAGAAAACACCTGCTGGTTTTGATAATCCCATAAACACCAAACAAAACTGGTATAGAAATTACTTCCATTGTTTTTATATCCAAGTAAATAACTGCGATTTAATACGGTGTCCACACAGGCATCGGTAATTAATCCGTCCACGGTGAAACTATCCCTTAATTGCGCGGCAAGGGTATCAGACCAAAAACAGGGGAGGCGATACCTTCGGGTGTTCAGATTAACCCAATTTTTTGAATAAAGGGTAATTGAATCTGTCTCGGCGACGATGGCTTCACAATCAAAGTTGTTTGCGTTTGGCAGCGAAGTGAATTGCGTTTGGTCTGACCAGTAAAACGGGAGTTTTTCTGCTTGAATTGTATCTAAGGTCAAGTCTGATTTAAGGAAACGATAGAGGCATAAGTCGTGTCGATTGCCATTATTATTTCCTACATCGCCAATAAATACGTGGGTGGAATTTGACGTAATGGCCTCCCAATCCACGTTGGTTGCTCCGGCAATTACTATGGTTCGAAGTACCGCGCCAAGGGTGTCAAGTTCGAAAACTACAGCGCCTGAACCAGAATCATTAAAGGTATAGAGGAAGTCCCCGATTCGAATTAAGCCAGAGTTTTCTTGAAG
>CANHSL010000123.1 GCA_947463385.1 Flavobacteriales bacterium | reverse complement strand
TACCGTTTATAACTTTGTTGCCAAGCGGAGAAAAAGGATATTTAAGGAGTGCACAGTGGATGTTCGCTTGGCGGGACGCACCTTATGATGAGGGTTTTAACATCCTTTACGGAAGCCAAGAAATAGATTAGAGTTTGCTGTTTGTATTTCCAAGCGACTGTTTTTCTAGAAAGTGGAGCGCCATAAGATTTGGGGACCGTTTCCTCTATTTTTTTACCACACCCTTCGATGCCTTCCAACTTCACTGACTTTTCGCTGGAAACTTAGGGTGGCACAAACCAAATACATTCAATGATTTTCCGGCACTTGGATGTTCCGGTTTCCAAGACGAACTGAGTCGCGTTTTTTTGGAGGTAGTTGAAAAATCACCGACAAAACAGCGGCTCAGGAGTTGCGGAAATGGTGAAACCAAGGTAACATCCCGTGCCTTGATCTTTTGTTTCTTTTGTATCAAGACAAAAGAAAGGCAAGAGTTTACCTCTACTTTTTTACCGTACCCTTCGATTCGCCCGCAAAAGCGGGCTACTCAGGGTACGTCAATGTAGCAAAAAGCTCGGTGAAGGGTTTAAGCAAGGGCGCGCCACTCCTGAAAAACGACCGTTTCGGCGATCCTTCGGCTTCCTTACGGTATCCCGTTTTTCAGTTCGCTTTGCTACATGCTTAAACATTCACCAATAACATTTTTGGAATTTGCTGTTTGTATTTCCAAGCGACTGTTTTTCTAGCAAGTGGAGCGAACCAAGACTGGTCAACGTTTCCTCTACTTTTTTACTTGTGTTGAGGTACTCGAAACATCCAAAAAAGTAGGTAGTATTCTATGAAGAGTTCATCCCCTCAGTCGGAATCATTAAACCATAGTCCGCATTTAACTTAGCCAAGCGCTTATTGCAATCCTAATTTCCGTTCGATTCCGTCGATAAAGGCATGAATCACTTTGATGTGAATCTCTTGCGCACGGTCCGCGTATGTACTGTGTGGCGCACGAATCTCAAGATCGGCCAATGAGGCCAATTGTCCGCCATCTTTCCCTGTGAGGATGATCGTTTTTATTCCTTTTTTTTTGGCTGCAGCCACGGCATGAATTACATTGGTTGAGTTACCCGACGTAGAAATCCCAAGGAGTACATCGCCTGAATTGCCTAAGCCTTCAATGAAGCGGGAGAATACATAGTCGTAGCCATAATCGTTGGCCACGCAGCTTAAATGGGAAGGGTCCGAAATGGAAATCGCGGCGAGCGCTTTGCGGTTGTTTCTGTATCTTCCACTTAGCTCCTCCGCGAAATGCATCGCATCGCACATGGAACCTCCATTCCCGCAAGAAATGATTTTACCACCGCCTTGAATGGCTTCTGACATCCAATCAATTGCTTGCTCGATTTTTGTATAATTTTCTTCCGTTTGAAATTGGTTGAGCACCGATTCGGCTTCTTTAAAATGGGCAGCAATCGAGGAAATTGACATGGAGTTTTTTTTTCAAATGTAATAAATATTAGGATGTTAGGATATTAGGATGCATGGAAAGCGGCCCTTCGATACGTCCTTCGGACTACTCAGGGACCGCTTTGTATCAAAAAATAATTTATGTCTGGTGAGTTCTCTGAGTCCGACTTGGCGGAACGAAGGGCGCACCCATAGAAATTTTTGCCACTTACACGCACCCTGAGTAGTCCGAAGGACGTATCGAAGGGTGAGTTGAGGGAAACAAGCTCTTCCTCCCCCTCCGCCGTGGCGGAGAAGGGGGAAACAAAAATCTTCATCAAAAGAAGTCAGATACTGGTGACTTTCATTCCCCTTAATCCTCAATTTAAAATTTAAGCGAATAAAGAAAAAAAGAAATAAAATTCGTTAATTTGGAAAAGAAGAAAAATCGAATACAATGATGTATGAAATTATTGCGTTAGTAAATTTAGTTTTGTTGATAGCTTTATGGTTTAGATTGGATACCCTTCAAGCAACATTGAAACAACTTATCAATGCTAAAGATGCAGCCAACTTAAATCAACCGAACGATTCAAATGATGCACGAGAATCTCAAGTGCAAAAAAGTGAGGTAATTATTGGTGCTCAAGTATGGATGGCCAAGAATTTAGAGGCAACCACTTTCCGTAACGGAGATCCGATTCCTCAAGCCGCTTCCGATGAAGCATGGACAATAGCAGGACAAAACAAACAGCCGGCTTATTGCTACAATGGGGAAACTTACGGTAAGTTGTACAATTGGTATGCGGTAAATGACCCGCGCGGTTTGGCGCCTGAGGGGTGGCATATATCTACCGATGCCGAATGGACGCAGCTGAGCGATTATTTAGGAGGAAAAGGGGTTGGTAAAAAAATGAAAAGCACGAGCGGTTGGAACAATAAAGGCAACGGAACCAACGAAAGCGGCTTCAACGGTCTTCCGGGCGGCGACCGCAGCTACGATGGTACATTCAATGGCCAAGGTAACGACGGTTTCTGGTGGAATCCTTCAGAGAGCCCTACAGGCTACGCGTACGGCTGCGGTTTGCACCACGACGATGTCAGACTGATTGTCAGGGTCTTCGACAATAAGGAAAAAGGGTTTTCAGTTCGTTGCCTCAGGGATTGATGGAACCCTGAGTTCGCCACCGAAGCTTTGCGCAGGTGGGGCGAAGGACGTATCGAAGGGTGAGTTGAGGGAAACAAGCTCTTCCTCCCCCTCCGCCGTGGCGAAGAAGGGGGAAACAAAAATCTTCCGAAGTGATGATTAAGCAGGGAAACAAAATCTTCCTCCCCCTTTGGAAGGGGGACTGAGGTCAGACGACTCTGACGAGTGTCAGACTCCGTCAGAGGGGATGATGTAGAATAGAAATACAGTCACCTCCCTTATTCCCGCCGGAGGGAAACAAACTCTTCCTCCCCCTTTGAAGGGGGATTGAGGTCAGACGACTCTGACGAGTGTCAGACTCCGTCAGAGGGGATGATGTAGTATAGAAATACAGTCACCTCCCTTAATCCCTCCTCAAGGAGGGAAACAAAACCTTCGTCCCCCTTCGTCGCGGATTAATGTCTTTCTGTCCTAAAGTCTTTATTTCTATAATTGATTACCTTTGAGCATGCGTTCCTATCACAATAAAGTCGTTTGGATTACTGGGGCCTCTTCAGGAATTGGAGAAGCCATGGCCCGTGAATTCGCGAATCAAGGTGCAATCCTGGTCCTTGCGGCGCGAAATGTGGAGAAATTGAATCAATTAAGAGACACCTTACCCAATGCAGAAATTCATACCGTTGTCTCCATGGATTTAACGGATCTTTCGAAGGTGGATGCCGTGGTTTCATCGGTAATTGATCAGGTAGGTAGGGTAGACGTCCTCGTGAATAATGGCGGGATTAGCCAACGTTCTTTGGTGGGTGAAACCGCTATTGAAGTGGACCGCAAAATCATGGAAGTTAATTTCTTTGGCGCCGTGGGCTTAACCAAGGCCTTGCTTCCAACGCTTCGAGAAACGAAGGGGCAAATCATTGTGATAAGCAGCATTTCAGGGAAATTCGGGTTCTTTTTACGTTCGGCATATGCCGCTTCAAAACATGCGCTGCATGGCTTCTTTGAAAGTTTAGCCCTGGAAGAAGAATCCCATGGAATTGATGTTACCATAGTTTGTCCGGGGAAAATTAATACCCCCATATCAATAAGCGCACTCAACGCTCAGGGGCATCGGCACAACGAAATGGACCACAACCAAGAAACGGGAATGTCGGCTGAAGAATGCGCGCGTCAAATTGTGCGCGCCGCAAGAAAAAACAAAGCGGAAGTGTTGATCGGGAATAAAGAGATTTTAGCGGTTTATCTTAAACGTTTCGTGCCGAGTATCTTTCGTAAAATCATTCGAAAACAAAAGGCTACGTAAGTAATATACTGCTCAGCACCCCTCCATGAATATCATGTGTTCCATCAAAGGAATGCACTTCAAATCCCAGGGTTTTATACGTTTCTTTCAGCCCTTCGGCGGCTTCACCTTGGTAATATTCATCTTCCGATCCCAACACAAAATGCATCGGATTTTCTCTTGGGAAGGTTCCTGTGTCTAAGTCGGGTGGGAATACCGTAGCCCATAAAATGAGTTGGTCAAACGCAGAAGGATTACGTTGATACCAACGTGCCGCAGTCGCTGCGCCTTGCGAAAAACCAAGTAAACTAATCGAGCTTGGTTGAACCCTTTGCTTCAGGTGTTCAAGCAGTTCATCGAGCCAATTCATGTTGTCTTCTATGTCCATCTCCCGCGCTTCCTTGGTCATCCAACTGGCACCCACCCGTCCACTCGACCCCTTTAAGTAAAACCGGTGAGGTCCCTCCGGACAAACCACCACATAGGTTTCATTTAGTACTTCAAATTTTCGAATAAAATACTTCGCCAATTGACCGTAGCCATGCAAAGCAATAAGCACCTTGGGATGTTCATGGTTTTTTGCTGTCTCTTGGTATTCAAACCGATATGTTTTCTTGGCTTCAAGTTTATGTTCCATGGGTCGAAAATAACCATTAATTTTACGGAGCGTGAAGAATATTTTTTCAATTTTCTTGCTATGTATATTCAGTCAGCTTTTGTTGGTCGGACCCATTTTTTTAGTTCAGCAAGAACGATGGAAAGAACATATGATGGCTGAAATTAAGCGTAATGTTGATGATTTTGAGGTGGAAGATATGTTTTTTTCTAAGGCTGAATATGAAAAGCTATCTTGGATTGAAGGACATAAAGAATTTGTATTTAATGGGGCTTTTTATGATGTGCTAACCATTAATACGGTTCCTGGAGGAAAGGAAATCAGGTGTGTGAATGATAGGGATGAGACTGCGCTTGTGGAACGATATATTCAAGAAGGAAGAGGGCATAATAATCCACTTCATCACATGGTTAAAGTGTTATGGACGAATCTGTCGTTCGAAGTAACTCCTGATCCTGAACTTGTATTAAATGACGCATATTTTTCACAAGATAAGAATCATATGTTATATGGTTTTTCCATCAAGGAATCCGAAAATAAGCCACAATCTCCACCACCAAATTTCTTATAATTTTTTTTTTCAGTCAACCTTAACTGAATTAGTTTTAATTAAAAGAAATTTATCATGAAAAAAATATGTTTAACCCTCTTGTTGGGGGTTTGGGCTATGGCCCTAAATAGTGCATTGTACGCACAAAAATTATATATCTACGACCAAAACACGAACGTGCCGCTTCATGATGCACAGGTTAAAAGCTGTGATGGTCAAACCAAGTTAAACCAAACCGGAATCGAAGGGTACGTAACCATCATTCAATATGCGGCGTGCTACCTCATTGAGGCCGAAGGTTACCTTTCCCGAACCGTTGGTTCCGATGAAATCAAAGCGAATTCGGGAAAAATCCCCATGTTTCCTAACCAGCATTCTGTGGATGAGGTCGTGGTGTCAGCCAGTAAGTTCAACGAAAAACGAAAAGACCTGGCGCAGAAGGTTCAGGTGATTTCAACGCAAGAACTCGCATTGATGAATCAGTCCTCTACCGCCGATGTGTTAGCGAATTCCGGGAATGTGTTTGTTCAGAAAAGCCAATTGGGTGGTGGGAGTCCAATCATTCGTGGTTTCGAAACCAATAAGGTACTTCTTGTGGTA
>CANHSL010000122.1 GCA_947463385.1 Flavobacteriales bacterium | reverse complement strand
CAATACCGTGGGGCTGCATTTAAGAAAGCAACATACCTGCAGTTGGGTAAATTGGAAGTTGAAGATTTTATTGGCACGGCAAAATATTTCCAAACCCTTCCGTATGTTGATGCCAATCGCGTGGGAATTATGGGGTGGAGTTATGGTGGCTTTATGTCTTCCTTGTCCATGACGAAAGGCGCAGATGTTTTTAAAATGGGAATTGCCGTGGCTCCTGTAACTAATTGGAGGTACTATGATAACATTTACACGGAACGATTCATGCGCACGCCTCAAGAAAATCCGGCGGGTTATGATACCAATTCACCGATTAATCACGTGGATAAATTGAAGGGTAAATTCCTTCTGGTGCATGGAATGGCCGACGATAATGTGCATTTTCAAAACAGTACGGATATGATTACGGCCTTGGTTAAAGCAAACAAGCAATTTGATTTTTTCGCTTATCCAAATAAGAACCACGGGATATACGGTGGAAATACCCGAAATCACTTGTTTTCAATGATGTACGACTATATTTTAACCAATTTATAATCCGTTCGAACTTTTAGGTTAAAAATTTGTTTAATTTTTTAGGGGAATCCTACATCAAAAGCAAAATTTCTTTAGTAAATTAGGCGGAAAATTTAATAGAACATCAAAATCACACCATGAGCGAAGTTGCCAAAATCGAATTAGACGGAAAAGTATACGAATTACCAGTAATCACGGGTACGGAAAATGAAAAAGCCATTGATATCTCGAAACTACGAGATTTAACAGGCTATGTAACCTTGGATACTGGGTACAAGAATACCGGTGCAACTAAAAGTGCGATCACATTTTTGGATGGTGAGGAAGGGATTTTACATTATCGCGGATATCCGATTGAGCAATTGGCGGAACAGGCGACCTTTTTAGAAGTAGCCTATTTGTTAATCTATGGTGCCTTGCCTACACAAGCGGAATTAGATGCCTTTGAGAACAGCATCAAAAAACACACCCTTGTTCATGAAGATATGAAGCGGTTTTTCGAGGCGTATCCTGCGAAAGCGCATCCAATGGGTGTATTGTCTTCCATGATTTCTTCATTATCTACCTTTTATCCGGAATCGTTGGATCCGAATCGAAGTGCTGATATGAAAAATCTTACCGTACATCGATTAATTGCAAAATTACCAACCCTTGCGGCATGGTCTTACAAGAACTCAATGCGTCACCCGTTCATGTATCCAAGAAACGATTATGATTATGGGAAGAATTTCTTGTACATGATGTTTGGTATGCCTACTGAGAATTATGAAGTTGACCCTGTGGTTGTTTCAGCATTAAACACCTTATTAATTCTTCATGCAGACCACGAACAAAACTGTTCTACGTCTACGGTAAGAATCGTGGGTTCCTCAAACGCTAACTTATATTCTACCATTTCAGCTGGAATTTCTGCCTTATGGGGTCCGCTTCATGGGGGTGCGAATCAAGAAGTTATTGAAATGTTAGAGCAAATTGCTAACGATGGTGGGAATGTAGATAAATGGGTAGCCAAAGCTAAAGATAAAGAAGATCCGTTCCGATTGATGGGCTTTGGTCACCGTGTTTACAAGAACTTTGATCCTCGAGCACGTATCATTAAAAAAGCGTGTGATGAAGTACTTAACAAATTAGGAGTTAACGATCCCTTACTTGATATTGCTAAGAAATTAGAGCAAGTAGCATTAGAGGATGAATACTTCAAAGCAAGAAACCTATATCCAAACGTAGATTTCTATTCAGGAATCATTTACAAGGCGCTTGGAATTCCAACTGAGATGTTTACCGTAATGTTTGCCCTTGGACGACTTCCAGGATGGATTGCACAGTGGAAAGAAATGACAGAGAACAAAGAGCCAATTGGACGTCCTCGTCAAATTTATACGGGAGAAACGAACCGTAACTACGTTCCAATTAGCCAACGATAGGCGAATTCACGAGAGTAAAAGATAATTTGATAAAGCGTAAGAGTTTCTTACGCTTTTTTTGTGTCGTTTTCTTGTGCAGCAGCCTTGCTTCCAGCAAAGGTGTCATAGCGTCTGAAACTACAGCGGATGTCGCCATTGAAAACATCGTATTTTTTACTTGGTTTCAATCCAATGGCTTTCCAGCCTTCTTCGTTGCTGCTTATAATCCATGCCGGAATACCCTGCATTTTATGCTTTAACCAGGTTCCAAGTTGTTGGTACATTGCTTCATCCTCGATGCTAATACGTTCATCATAGGGAGGATTGCAAAGTAAAAATTGAATGTCTGGATTGGGTTCGATGGCGTTGAAGTCTAGGGATTGAACAGAAACAAAGCGTCCGAATGAAAAACCGCGGAGGTTACGACGCGTTTTAAGTACCATTTCATCGGAAATATCAGACCCCCCAATCTTACATGGCAATTCTTTTACGATGCGCGGTGCTTGATCAATGATTTCTTGCCATACGTTCGCGTCGAAGGTGTTAAGATTCTTAAACGCGTAATGTGTGCGCTCAATGTTTGATGGAATTCCCGTTGCGAGTAATGCCGCCTCAATTAAAAAGGTTCCTGCGCCACAAAAGGGGTCGTAAAACGCTTGTTTTCTGTCCCAACCCGATAATCGAATTAAGGAGGCCGCCACTACCTCATTAATCGGTGCAATCCCAGTTGCAATACGGTATCCCCGTTGAAACAAAGGCAATCCACTGGTGTTTAAGGATATTACCCCTTCGTAATCCGTTAGATATAAGTCAAGCCCAACTTTAGGGTGCTTGGTATCAATCGATGGACGTTCCTTATTCAATTCTTTAAAGTGATCGACCACGGCATCTTTAACCAAAAGGAACGGATAGTGCGTATTGCGTATTTTCTTGGTTTGAATAGCACCCCGTACCGCAAAGGTGTTTCGTTCATGGAACAACTTAGACCAATTTACACTGAGCGCCGCGTCGTAGATGTCTTTTTCGTTTCTAAACGGAAAACGGGTGATTTCAACTAAGACATTAATTGCACAGCGGCTGTACAGGTTTAAATAGTAAACATCGCGCCAGCTTCCTTTTAACGTTACCGCACGATTCCCCTTAATTAAATCAGTATACCCTAATTCTTGGAGTTCCTCCATGAGAACATCCTCGAAACCATAAAAGCATTTTAATGTAATTGTTAATTTTTTGTCACTTTCTCCTGTCTGTTTTGCCATTGACACTGTATTGCGCGTATTTTTGTACAAATGAACAAACTTTGAAGGGGATACGCACCATTTTATTTTTCTTTTTTTTATGTGGTGTCTCGCTTCAATTCCATGCCCAACAAAAAATTGGAGTAGTCTTGAGTGGCGGTGGAGCCACAGGCTTAGTGCATATCGGGGTGCTGAAAGCATTGGAAGAAAATCAAATACCAATTGATTACATCTGTGGAACTTCTGCCGGTGCCTTAGTTGGGTCAATGTATGCTTGTGGGTGGACACCCAAAGAAATGGAGGCATATGCTACATCTCCATCGTTTCAAATGATGACTATGGGTACGATTCCCTCAGGTCGCAGGTATTTATACAGAGAAAGTGATCCAGATGCGAGTATGTTAGATATTCCATTCAGTCCGGATTCTTTGTTAACGACCTCTATTCCAATGAATGTAATACGTCCGAGATTTTTAGATGTTGAAATGCTTCGAATTATGGGGGTCACCGGAGCCTTGGTGGGAAAAGATTTCAATAAGCTATTGGTTCCTTTTCGTTGTGTGGCAAGTGATGTAATACACAAGAAAAGCGTAGTATTTGATTCAGGGGATTTAAATGCTGCGGTAAGGGCTTCAATGACCTTTCCCTTATATATTAATCCCATTAAGATTGATGATATCATTTATTTTGATGGGGGCTTGTACAATAATTTTCCGGTCAATGTGCTTTACAATGAATTTAATCCTGACTTTATTATTGGAAGTAATGTCGCAGATAATGGGGTGTTGCCGGATGAGCATAATTTTATAGGCTTGTTGGATCATATGACAAGAACCCCCACGGATTATTCCTTACCTTGTCCGCAAGGGATTTTGATTCAACCGAAAAGTAATGTAGGGACCTTTGATTTTTCTAAAGTTCAACAAGCCATTGATAGTGGGTATTTTGAAACCATGAAGTTGATGGATTCCTTAAAAAGACTTATCTCATCACGTGCCGATTCGACCCAACTTAAAAAACGTAGGGGGGAGTTAAAATGTGATGTTTCATCAAAGGTGATTTCTGAGATAGACATTTCATTTCATGAGAAAAAATCACCGAGTTATGTGAGCCATTCCTTAATGAAGGCAAGAAAACAAGAACCAATCACGTGGGAACAATTTGAAAATCGGTATTATCGCTTGTATGCAGCTCAACAAGTGGATTACTTATATCCAACCTTACAAGAAAAAGCGGACTCTTCGTATACCCTAGATCTATATGTCCGTAAGGCAAAACCCTTGTTGCTCAGCGTTGGAGGGCATTTATCGTCAAGACCGGTAAACATAGGATATTTGGGGCTTACCTATCGTTACATGGGACGTTCTGCTGCTTCCTTGCATGCTGAAAGTTATTTTGGTAAATTCTATGGTTCGGTGAAAGGTGAAGCTTCCCTTGATATTCCAAGCGTTTTTCCAATTTCAGCCTCCGCATATTTTGTTATGAATCGGTGGGATTATTTTAGGAGTTTTGCCACGTTCTTCGAGGATGTAAAACCTTCTTTTTTGGTTCAAAATGAAATGTACTATGGAATAAAGTTTAAACATCCTATTTTGAATAATTCTAAAGGTTCGTTTGATTTACGTTGGTTCAATTTAGAAGATGACTATTACCAAACACAGAACTTTTTAAGTGTGGATACCACGGATGAAACTCATCTGAATGGAGGTTTAATCTCTTATGAAATTACCGATAATTCACTCAATCGTAAACAATTCGCTAGTGAAGGACATTATTTCACATTTAAAGTCAAGTATTTAACTGCACAGGAAAAAACTATTCCAGGAACTACGGCCCTCTTTGATAGTACGGTGATAAAACAACATGATTGGTTGAATCTGAACATTGAAGGACAATATTATTTTTTAACGAAGCCGCATTTTCATTTAGGCATGCATGCCAAGGCCATGTTCAATTCCCAGTCTTTATTTGCAAATTATACTGCGAGTTTATTGTCAATGCCCACCTTAAATGTTATACCAGATTTGGAAACTTATTTTTTCAAAGAATACCGCTCTCCACAGTTCTTCGCGGTTGGAACCAACATGGTCGTGCCGATTTATAAAGGCTTGGAATACCGCTTTGATTTTTATTATTATCAGCCATTCATCATACTCCAAAAATTAGAAGATGGTTCAATTCAATATTCAAAACCATTTAAAGGAGATACTTGGTTGGCGTCTACCAGTTTGTTATACCATACCCCCTTGGGTCCAATTCGTGCGACCTTGAATTATTTTCCTTTACAAGCGATTCCACTCAATTTCCAAGTGAGCTTCGGCTATGTGCTATTCAATGAGCGTGCAGTTCGCTAGAAGCTAAGATAAGAAACAATCATACAGAGAGGGTGCGGCAATGTATTCGTGTAAGCTCAAAAATTACTCTTAATTAACAAAAGTGGTTGTAAGCTAACGTCAAAAATCGAGAATTCTTAAAATTCCCTTCCATTTTG
>CANHSL010000121.1 GCA_947463385.1 Flavobacteriales bacterium | reverse complement strand
TATTCTGGTAGCTTGCAAAGCCGGGGCAGACGGATCGTTTGAAAAGCAACGGGCGGCTCAATGGAAAAAGCACAATAAAGAGGAAAAGCGAAGAAAACGTATGGTAGAAAAATCCTACAAAACGCACCTGAAAAATCAGTCAAAACCCATGCGGAAAGCCATGAAAAAAGACAATCGTCGCATGCGCCGCGATAAGCGCCGAAAAGCCAGAAGATATGGATAACATTAGATTCTATATGTTTGATTTACTTTCAATGTCGATTATGGCTATTTAGCATTGGTTCTGACTTCCCCCTTGGAATATGGAGATAAGTATGTTTTTTTGTATTTCCCGCACCCTGAGTAGTCCGAAGGACGTATCGAAGGGTGCTCAGAACGCAGCGAACTCTTGCTAATCCGATTCCATCGGAATCCCACATTATTGCTCAAGTGATGTGGTAATCAAGCGACCCCAGCGGGGTCGAATATGTTGTTGTGTTTTGTGCGACCCCGCTGGGGTCGAGTTATTTTTCATCAGGGTTTGAGGTAACATGTTTGATTCCTCTGGAATCAGGTTAGTTGCTGCTTTTTCTTCAAACTAAATTGGCTATTCCTTGTTTAATACTTCATGAAAACTATCATTTTTACCTTCTTATTTGCCACGTTCGCTGCACAAGCGCAAGACTTACCTTCTTTCAACCAAGCGCGTTTGAAAACGGATCAACGGTTAATGCTGAGCTTAGGTACTTGGGCAGGAGCAAATATCACTGCAGGAACGATCGGGTGGGCTACGGCTCAGCAACCCGAACTTAAAGCGTTTCATCAAATGAATGTCATGTGGAATGCCGTGAATTTAGGCTTAGCCGTTCCTGGGTATTTGCGAGCTCGTAATACAAAAGCGGTGCTTAGTTTATCTCAAACCTTGTCTGAGCAGCAGAAAACAGAACGGATCTTCTTATTCAATACCGGCTTGGATGTTGCTTATATGACCGCTGGGTTTTTATTGCGCAGCATGGCGCTTAACAATCAAGCTAAAGCTGACCAATTAAACGGTTTTGGAAACGGATTAATCCTTCAAGGGTCCTTTCTTTTTGCCTTCGATTTAACTGCATTTGCTATTCATCACCGGCATGGGAAGCAGGTCCTGAGATTTATTGAGGGGAAGGAATAGGGATGTTATTTCTTCTACTTTTTTACCGCACCCTTCTCGGTACGTCCTTCGGACTACTCAGGGTGCTCAGAACGCAGTGAACTCTTGCTAATCCGATTCCATCGGAATCGCACATTATTGCTCTGGTGATGTGGTAATCAAGCGACCCCAGCGGGGTCGAATATCTTGTTGTGTTTTGTGCGCCTTTCATCTATCCCGCTAATTCTTCCCACGCTTCCATTAATACGTCAAGATTCGCTTTAAGCGTGTTATATTCATTCAACAAAGCATGGTAGCTTGGGTCGTTGTAGTTTATTTCGGCTAGTTGGCTTTCTAGAGTTGCAATCTTGCCTTCCGTTTCTTCAATGTTTCGCTCTACTTTTTGAAGCTTTTTTTGTAATTCACGATCAATGCGCTCCGCCTTTGGTGCCTCTTGTATTTTTTCCACTTCAACAACCTTCTTTTCTGTCGATTTCGCTTCTTTCGGTGCCTTATATTTAAGGTATTCATCTAATTCAAAGTGATGAATTTTTAGTTGCTGCTCTTCAATATCCCAGATGCGGTTGGTTAATCCAGCTAAAAACTCCCGGTCGTGGGATACAATTAAAAAGGTTCCTTCGTAATTCAATAAGGCATTCTTTAGAATCTCTTTTGATGGAATATCTAAGTGATTGGTCGGCTCATCCAGGATTAAAAAATTCGAAGGACTTAACAACATCTGACACAAGGCCAGCCTCGTGCGTTCCCCACCGGAGAGTACACCGACCTTTTTCTGCGTGTCTTCCCCACTGAATAGGAAGGTTCCCAGTAAGCTTCGGATTTGTTGCCGAATTTCTCCTTTGGCTACATGATCAACGGTTTCAAATATCGTTAAACTGGGGTCCAATTGTTCGGCTTGGTCCTGAGCGAAATACCCAATGCCAACGTTATGACCATATTCAACCGTTCCATCATAACTAATTTGATTCATCATGATTTTGAGTAGCGTTGATTTACCAACACCATTAGGTCCTAATAGTGCAATCTTTTCCCCTCGGCCAACCGAGATCGATACCGAATGAAACAAGTTCTTTTCATATGTCTTACCTACGCCTTCCATGTTGAGCACCCATTTTCCTGGTTGAACACTAAGCGGAAAGCGCACGCGCATTCCCCCGTAATTATCGCGTTCAATCTCTATGCGTTCTGTCCGGTCTAGTTTTTTTATTAAGGATTGAGCAAAGGCCGCTTTTGATTGCTTCGCACGGAATTTTTCAATCAACATTTCGGTTTGCTTGATGTCTTTATCTTGCTGTTTTTTTGCTTGCTCCAGGCGCTCTGTATCCTCCTCGCGACGTTCCTTGTATTTTGAGAATCCAAACGGAAAATCCATCACCCTTCCCATGCTAATATCCAAGGTTCGTTTCGTTACATTGTCAAGGAATAAACGGTCGTGAGAAATAAGAATTACAGCTCCCGTAAAGCGCTGAAGGTATTGTTCCAACCAAGCGATGGAGATGATGTCAAGGTGATTTGTTGGTTCATCCAGTAACAAGGCATCGGGTTCATTCACCAGGATTCGAGCGAGTTCTGCACGCATTTTCCAACCTCCAGAGAATGTATCCAGAGGACGGTGAACTTCCTCTTTATCAAATCCGAGTCCCTCCAAAACAGCCATGATTTTTTCTTCCCAATTATACCCATCGTGAATTTGAAAGGATTGGTTGCAATCAGACAATTCGTCCAGTAAGGCTAAATAAGAATCGGATTCGTAGTCTGTTCGTGTGGTTAAGGCTTCGTTGATTTGTTCGATTTTCTCATTCAGTCCGGTAAGTACCAAGTTGGAAGTAACTAAATATTCAAACACCGATTTTGAGGTGTTTATTTTAATGTCCTGGGATAGCATCCCGATTTTCATCTCTTTTGGCAAGTGAATTCTGCCCTCGGATGGTTGTATTTGTCCAGTTAGTAATCGGAGCATGGTGGATTTACCCGCCCCATTTTTACCGACTAATCCGATTTTATCCCCGCGATTAATTTGCAGACTAACATCAGAGAATAAAAACCCTTGCGGAAGAAAATAACCAAGTTTTTCGAGTGAAATCATGCGCAAAAATACAGCAATGTTTGCAGAGTACACAGGATTTTATTTAGCAAAGCGTTTCTTAAAATTTCACAAAAGCGAACCAAATTCGATAAAAAATGTTTAATTTGTAGAAAATACAACTTTTGACATGGGTAGACCACCAACACGTCCGGCACGCTTAAAGAATGGCTTTTATATAGAACTTAAGGTGCCTGGTTCAAGTTCCATACTAATTCGAAGAGACACCAGAGAACAAATGATGATGGCCGCCGAAGAATACGCGCGTACCAAAACCGTTATTATTCGAGGTGAAATGTTTAACGATAAATGGATCGCTGAAGATTCTAAAAGTTAAATGAATCAGAAGTCCTTTGGATTTATTCCGTGGCTTGTTTTCTTTTTTGTAGCCCTAGTTTCAATTCCTTTTTTTATTTGGTTTGATTTCCTTGGGATAGCAAAATTCGTAGGGATAGCTGTTACTGTTAGTTTAGTGATTGTACTGCGGATTTGGCTTTATCGCTTAGGTAAATTAGGTAAGCCCTCACGCGTTTCATTAAATGCAAACGACGTATACGAGTTGAACCGATTTATGCCCACATTGGCTGTGCTTCCTATAGCTGAACAACGTGCTTTTCAGCATCGAATCGGATTGATTATGTCGCAGATTACGGTTCAACATGAGGCATCGGTTAGTTCACTTAATACATCACCCAAATCGCTTGCAATGCTTGGTGCTGCTCTATTTATAATGAATGGGCTTGAAACTCAACAGGACTTCACCTTTCTGCTTAGCGAGAACACTACCGTGCGGATAAAGGAAAACCAATTGTCTATTTCGTTGGAAGGTGCCTTAGATCTATTGAACACATATAGCACCGAGCAGATTCTTCATGCCATAGCGGCTTAGTGTTTTTTCCAATCGCTTAATTTGGTGCTCAGTCCGATGGAATTATTCATCCCCGCCTTGGAATATACCATAAAGCCATAATCCAATCTGAATTTCCGGAAATTGAGTCCGACACCGAAGGACAGACCGGCTAAACCTGGGGCTTGTTCCAATTTTAATTCTTGTCTCCGGTGGTAATCAAATCCGATGCGCAATTGAAATACACCCTTGGTTACTAATTCCGCTTGCAATGCAAAATGTCGTGCGAGTTGTTCAACAAAGCCAACGCTTGGCGGTTGGATCGTGTCGCCGGTCAGGCCATCAATTTTTGGTAAAATCGAGGGGTCATAATATCCGATTTTCCATTGATTTAAGTGATGTCCAATGAACGTAAATCGGAATGGGGCATGTTTAAGTTTAACGCTGACACTGCTTTGAATTTCTAGTGGAAGGGGATTGAGTGCATCATCCAATCCGGTATATCCTTTAAGTTGGACCCCAACGTTGCGTGCTAGCAGTGTCGCATGAATTAATTCGTTTGGGTGGTGGTATTGTATAGCAAAACTACCGGCTAAGCCATAGGAGGAATATGTTTCTAAATACGATCCAATGATACCCGCATTAACTCCTAAAGTAAACACAGGATTTAATTGGTACGCATAACTAGCGCCAGCTTGAAAATCAAAGGCGCTAAACGTATTCGTAGCATTCCCCGTAGCGTCATAGCCTTGAAATGACCCATAACTCACGTGACGAATATAGGGGACTAAAATTCCCTTTTTTACAGAAATCGCGGTGGATATTGTACCGAAAGTTATTCCTGAAGGCAAAATAGCCTGTTGAATCGAGTAATTTCCGAGCATCGATTCATTGGCCAAGGAGGGATTGGTTATTGCAAAATCTAGTGTTTTATCCGCGGTTGGCGAGGCATATCCTCCCAAGCCTGCGGCACGCGCTCCGGTAGGTAAATTTAAAAAACCAAACACATAATTCCCGCCAAGCTGCGCATACGTTTGGGTTGATGTCAAACTAATCAGTAGCAATAAGAGGGTGTAGAATAACTTCATCGGCGCTTGTCAACGGCAAATTAACAGTAAAATTGTTTAATTTTAATGAAAAAAGTACATGGATTTTTTATCTAGCGCGGATCAGGTAATCTTTGTCGGAAATCATGTGAGATCCTTGGTTCCGTCCCCCGAGTTTAAACAACTTCATACCTTGATTTATGAACCGGGTGGGTTAACCGAGGGTTCAGGAGGTTTTTTACATGATTCCACAAAATCAACGCCAATCCCTTGCGAAAGTTATACCCCGGAATCTTTGGCAAACGCGATTGATGTTTCCATGGGGAACTCAGCGAAGAATATATTGATTGGCGATCCCAGTGAATGGATTGTGGCTGCAGCGATAACGCAGTATGTTCAAGCCAATTCATTGGCTGCCGTGTTCTTTATTTATCCGGTAGGAATGGCGGCTTTAGATAGTCGAAAGGAGTTGGCGCAAGTGATTTTACAACTTAAATCGAATGAAGTACCTACGTATTTATTGCGAGAACCGGAATTATTTTT
>CANHSL010000120.1 GCA_947463385.1 Flavobacteriales bacterium | reverse complement strand
TCATCGCTTACATAGTTCTCACTAGCGATTAGTTCGATGCCTATGGTCTGACGAACGCGCTCCGCCTCAATTAAATTAAATACTGTTGTGTCCATTTGTTGAATATTCTTCTTGAGTTAATATAATTTCAATGCCTTTTTGAAGTGTGGTACTTGGTTTAAAGCCGATCAAGTGGTATAGTTTTTCCGAACTGCCGATCCTTCGTTCCACTTCATAATCATACCGTTTTTTTGGTGCGTCCAGGTAAATTATTTCGGAGGACGAACCGGTGCGTTCAATGATGGTTTCGGCTAATTCTTTGATGGTCCATTCGTGTTCGTTTGCAATGTTCACGATATGAAATCCTTTAGTTTCTTGCAGTCTTATACAAGCCTCAATTACATCATTAATGTATGTGAAGTCTCGTGTTTGCTGACCATTTCCGAAGACGGTTAAGGGAAGATTGGCCTCGGCTTGTTCTAAAAACCTTGGAATAACCATGCGATTATCCTGTCGCTCTCCGTAAACATTGAAAAAACGTAAGGCTATGGTATCGACGCCTTTTTCCTCAAAATGACTTGCTAAATAAATTTCATTGTACCGTTTCGCCATGGCATAGGAGGTTCTTGGATCAACCAATACCTCCTCACTAAGCGCCGTTTTAACAATGGCGGAGTGGCTATAAATTCCGCTGGTTGAAGCGTAGAATAATTTCTTAACCCCATGTTTATGCATGGATTCAATTACATTCCTCGTCCCAACAACTTCAACATCCATGGTTTCAACGGGGAAGTCTGCTACAACATCTACTCCAAGAACTGCTGCAAAATGATACACCAAATCGATGCCCTCCATGGCATTCATTACTACGTTAAGATCACGCACATCTCCTTCCACAAAAGTTATGGAGTCTTGCACGTGAGCGGGTATTTTATTTCCACGAAGTAAATTATCTATTACGATTACGTTGTGCTTGTCATGCACTAAACGTTGCACCAAATGGCTGCCAATAAACCCTGCTCCTCCGGTAACTAACACATTCATATCAGCGCTTTTTTAACAAATATCTAAAATTTATCTTGATTATTAGTGGTATCGTTTAATCGAGTGAAAATGATGGGTGAGTTCCGCTAATTCATTGTTCCATATATTTCCATTTTCAAGCGTATCAATTCTTACCCTACCGGATGCATGAATAATTTGGTTCTCGCCAAGATAAATACCCACATGCGTTATGTTCCCTTTGTCGTTTTGAAAGAAAAATAAATCGGATGGTAAGGCCTCATCGATGGCTACTGAATTTCCGGCTTGTTGCTGTTCAGAAGCATCCCGTGCGAGGTTTATCCCAATCACTCTGTAATAGAGTTGTGTAAATCCGGAACAGTCTATTCCGAACGATGTTTTACCACCCCACAAATAGGGTACATTTACAAATGAATTGATCAATTCATCTGCGCTGGGGAGATTCGGATCAGAACGCAAGTTGAACCTTAGATTTCCGATATTAAACAGTGAATCAATTCCAATAAAACTGCCTGCCGGAATCAATTGTTTTCCCCATGGCGTTTCGAGTGTAACAGCTAAGCATCGCTGAATCGTACGTGTATCGTGCCAATTTCTTACTTCCTTTTCGCTTAATCCAATCAGATGCCGGCGATCAACAAACCCGCGGTATCCATCAGACAAGGATTGCACCTCGATCCAATGGTTTTGTTGAGAAACGATTTCAACAGTTTCACCAAAGGTTAATTGTGTGACCATTTCAGCACGGTCCGTTGTTTCTCTGCGAACAGCGCATACCGGGGCATGACAAAATCCAAGTTTTTGGTGGGGCAGGAGTAATTGCATTTTCTTTAATTCTACTACAAAATTAATCAAGGGCATGAATAATCGTTATTTTTGTAACTCATGGAGACGAATCAAAAATTAATTCTTGTAACAAACGACGATAGTGTAAACGCCAAGGGTATACAATCTTTGGTTAAAATTGCTTCTACCCTAGGTACAGTTGTAGTGGTTGCGCCTAATAAACCGCAGTCTGGTATGGGTCATGCAATAACCTTGAACGACCCAATCCGATTAAACCGAGTTGCGATGTTTGGGGAGGTTGAAGCCTATGCCTCATCTGGCACTCCTGTGGACTGTGTGAAATTGGCAATTTATGAAGTGTTGCACCGTAAACCTGATTTAGTACTATCCGGCATTAATCACGGTGAAAATTCATCAACAAACGTTTTGTATTCTGGAACGATGTCGGCAGCCATTGAAGGAGCTATGGAAGGCTTACCATCAATTGGGTTTTCACTTTCAACCTACAGCGATGAGGCTGATTTCATGCAATACGAGGAATTTATTTCAAAACTCATTAGCAGTGCCTTAGAAAATGAGTTCCCTGCGTACACCTGTCTCAATGTAAACATACCTAATCTTCCTGCCAAAGAAATTAAAGGAATCCAGATTTGTACCCAGGCACACGCGTTTTGGGCCGACCGTTTTGACAAACGTGAGGATCAGTTTGGACGTACTTATTATTGGTTGACCGGTGAATTTGGCGAAGTAAATCCTCGGGAAGATTCTGATTTACACGCCTTGAATGAAGGATATATTTCGGTGGTTCCAACCCAATTTGATTTGACGAATTACCGCGTTTTGGATCACCTTAAATCTTGGAATTTATGATTATCTCAAAACAAGCATGGTTTGGGTTTGCTATTGGTTTAGCTACACCTTTTGTATTTCTCCCGCTGGTATTGCTTATTATGTCATTCGCTTTTTCGTATGATTTTTCGTTTTTTTGGCACCAGTTCACCACGAGCTCACTCTATGCAAGTAAGTACTTGTCTTTAGGGAGTATTCCGAATTTGATTTGGTTTTATATCTTTTTAAATCGGGAAGCCTATTCAACCGCGAGAGGAATTATTATGGCTACTTTGGCTTTGGTACCATTTTCCATTTATGTTAATTTCTTTTAATGTCAACCCGTAAGGTCTTTGTGATTTGTGGCGAAGCATCGGGTGACTTACATGCATCTAATTTAGTTCGGGAGCTTCGAGCGATTGATGCTGGACTTACCATTCAAGGGTGGGGTGGAGATCGTCTGAAAGCGGAGGATGTAGAGGTGCTCAAACACATTCGAGAACTTTCATTTATGGGGTTCCTTGAAGTTTTTTTGAATCTATTTACCATTTTGAATAATTTCAAAACCTGCAAGGCTCAAATTGAGTCCTTTGCTCCGGATGTTCTATTGCTAGTTGATTTTCCAGGCTTCAACTTGCGTATGGCTGAATGGGCAAAGCAAAAAGGCATTAAAGTCGTTTATTACATTTCGCCACAATTATGGGCTTGGAAACAAAATAGAATTAAAAAAGTAAAGGCTTACGTGGATGAGATGTATTGCATTCTTCCCTTCGAACAAGAATTTTATAAAAGTTTTAATATTGATGTTAAGTATTTTGGACATCCGCTGCTGGATGAAATCGTTCGATTTAATGCATTGAATTTACCCTCCTTGCCTTTTGAAAAACCTATTCTTGCCCTCCTGCCAGGAAGTAGGTTACAAGAAGTTCGCCGGAAGTTGCCAATTATGTTAGAGGCGGCAAAGGCTTTTCCTGATTATCAGGTCGTAGTCGCTTGCTCCGCTCAAATTCCATCCGATTTTTATGCAAGTTTTAATGCAACGGATGTTTCCTTTCTCTTGGGAAAAACATATGAAATTTTAAATGAAGCCGCTATAGCCTTTGTCACTTCAGGCACAGCGACCTTAGAGACCGCATTGTTTGATGTTCCTCAGGTTGTTTGTTATAAAAGCAGTGGACTTTCTTTTTGGATTGCAAAGCGGGTTGTAAAAATTAAGTATATATCCCTGGTTAACTTAATTCTTGGAAAGGGTTTGGTGACAGAATTAATTCAACAAGAATGTAATTCTAAGCAATTGGTTGAGGCGATGAAAAAAATAGCGATTGACGGTCCTGAACGAGATGCTATGCTTCAAGGGTATCAAGAACTAAAGCTATTGTTGGGTGGGGAAGGGGCTAGTAAACGTATCGCTACGTCCATTCATGAAACATTTTTGCGTTAATTAGAGTAATAGTCGCCATGTTGTCCAAATTCTTGATTGCTTTTACCCTCGGTATTTTTGCGTTTATCGCACATGGACAATCTATGCGCATTGGATTATTTCCTAACCAAAAGTTTACTAAAATAAAATTTGCGAATGCGACATGTAATTATTTTGTCATTGCTGACACTTCGTTTATCGGAACACTTGATCATTTTTCATTCTGTGAAATTTCTAAAGGTACTTCAGGCCTAATGGATGTTTCGTTTCAAGGGGTAAAGAAAACCGGAATTAAACAAGTGAAAGTTATTGCGTCAATGCATGAGAAATCTATTGAAGTTTCTGGTCTTTCCCCGGCAATGAAGGCCAAAGCATTTGAAGGCGATTTTGAAATTAAGCATACAGATGGAAAGCTTTTGATCGTTAATCTGGTTGATTTAGAGACGTACTTAGAGGGTGTTGTGGAATCTGAGGCGGGTACAGGACAGAAATTAGAATACTATAAGGTTCAGTCTATTATCTCACGGACCTTTGCGATGAAAGCTATGCATAAGCATGCGAAGGATGGTTTTTTCTTATGTAACCAAGTTCATTGTCAAGCCTATCTTCATAAACGAAACGGGGGTGCACTCATCGATACGGCTGTAAGGCAAACAAAAGGCCAGGTTATGATTCAGAAAGATTCCACCTTTGCGCCTACTTTTTTTAGCGCTAATTGTGGGGGGCAAACGTGTGATCCGGCACATGTTTGGAATGAATCTATTCCGGGTCTAGCTTCTTTTAAGGACACGTTTTGCATCTATACAAAACAAGCGAATTGGGTCAAACAAATTTCACTTTCAGAATGGAAAAGGTTTTTAGTCGAAACCTACAGGTATCCGGTAGATGATTCTGTCAGTGCCACAATGATGTTCAATTGGACTACGGATTCAAGGCCTGCATTTTTATTTCATCCCGGGTATGGAATACCCATGCGAGATATTCGGGAGCATTTCGAATTAAAATCTGCTTTTTTTAGCGTGATTTCCGACGGAACAACCGTTACCATAAAGGGGAGAGGTTATGGTCATGGAGTAGGGTTGTGTCAGGAGGGGGCAATGAAAATGGCTAAGTTAAACTATGACTATAATCAGATTTTAGGGTATTATTTCCCTTCATTTGCACTTTCCCTTATCGCTTCGGGTTCCCTTTAGGAATGATCACAAAAATCTCTTCGTCTACCTGTTTGAAATATTTTGTTGATCGTGCGTAATGTTCTAAATATTGTGTCTTTTTTAGTCGCTTTAATGTGGCTCTACTTACAATAACTTTTTGATGCATCACGACTTTTTGTTCTATTAAGTCACTACGTTTTTTAAGATTCCTTACCATGGTAAAAATATCCATGTCATCTAAGAAAAACATGTAACTCAAAAAAAGAATTGAGGTAATAACGTATTTATTTTTTATGTAGCGAGGAATTTTCACATATCAAAATTAAGTATTCAATAAAAAATGCCACGGTTCACGTGGCTTTTTTATCAATGCGTCAATGTTGAAATATTGTTATTCTTGGCAGCTGTTAAATTCTTTAGAATAAAACGTTGCGAATTCGGTGTCATCTATTAAAAATGGCTCAACAATAGAAAGTAACTTACATGCTTCC
>CANHSL010000119.1 GCA_947463385.1 Flavobacteriales bacterium | reverse complement strand
CCGGATCAAAACCCTCTACTAACCCACTGTTAATACCTTCGTCAATTGCATGACGCAAAGCAATTATTCTTTGTTCTTCTTCTTCAAGTAATCTCAATCCTGCACGAACAACTTCACTTGCGTTTTTATACCGTCCTTCCCTTAAAATAGGTTGAATAAATTGATCAAAATAACTACCCAACGTAATCGATGTGTTCTTACTCATGATTTTTTAATTTTTATAAAAATACCAATATTTGGTATTTTTATAAAAATAAAAGATCCGATTTTATTGAGTATACGTAAGATTTTGCCCCTACTATCTCTTATTCCAAACACACACCCTTAAATGGTGTCTAATCGCTGTGCCAACTGCCTATCTTTTTCGGTAACGATGTTTCCTTCGTCGTGTGTACTTAACTCGACGGTTACGGTGTTGTACATGTTGGTCCATTTCGGATGATGGTTCAATGCTGCGATATGAACACTTGCTTTGACCATCCAGTCTATAGCCTCTTGGAACGTAGAAAATTCAAAGGTTTTGTGGAGCGCGTTGTTTCGCTCAGTCCAGTGGTTCATAATCTCTTTGGTATTTAGTTGGATTGTATGAGATTAATAACTTGCGTTTAAGCAATGTATTAAAAGTCCACTAAGCTTCACAAAACCAAGAAAAATAAAATGCACTTGTACTTTGTGTTTTTTTCTTTAAATCAAATACAGTGATTTCAATTTTAGGGTTACCTTTTTCATATGTTTGCGAACCATTGAATGCTCTTATAATGTAACTCTCATTGATATAATATTTGTCTGTACCGAGTATCATTAAGGGTTCAAGAATCTCGATTTTATTATTAATTTTCACCATTCCGTCTGCAAAAACCTCAAAAGAACCTCCAGTTTCAGCATTTTTTTGATCACAGAAATAATGATATCCATATACAAATCTATCTTTATCTGCTATTGATAGTTCATTCAAATTAAAACATTCTAATTGGATAGTGGACTTATTAAAGTCATCGAAATATAAATATGGTTCGATACAACTCATTTCTTGTTCAACTGCAAAATTAGAATTTGCATTATCTTCTTTCTTGGGACTAACTTTTGTTTCGTTTGTCGAATTACCACAACTTGTCAGTAATAAGGATGCACAGAATACTACGCCTAAAATCGTTTTCATTTTACTATATGTTTAAATTTCTTTCCTACTTATAAGGCTTTTCGGATTTCGCCCCGCTTTTTATTGTGGGTTCTAGGCTCCACATATATTTTTATTTGTCAAACTTACCCATAACGGTTTGCAGCTACAAGTTGGTGGCGATTTCGAGGCACTTCACTTTCAACCAAGCACAAACTTTGATAGAAGCACCAAACTTGATTTAACCACTGAACCGCCAATTTCTTATAGGTGCTGTTATGCCCAATACTTGTTTCTATTCGATCTTATTAGTTTGTTTATTTGATCAACTGCCATTTCAAATCTCTCCTCCCAGTTGCCTTTAATCTCTATAATTTCTATGTTATGGTCTGTCAAAACTTGTCGGTGTGAAAGGTCTAATAAATTTCTTTCAATTTCACTCAATCTTGTACCGTCTTGTATATACTCAACATCGTTATTTAAGTACAGATAAATATTTGCTCTATTTGAATTATAAATGTCAGTACTTATTTCAAGTTCTTTTTCAAACATGAAGAGTGAATATGATTTTGTTGTATGTATGTCGGAGTCAATAATTACAAGAGGGCTATCGGCTAAAATTGATTTATCAATTCTCTTTGCGTGTTCTGTTGCGACAAGATAGAGGTCGTTATAAGTAAAAGCGTTTGAGTTGGCGATAATATCTCTTCCAGCTTCTGAAACAAAACTACAATTGAAATACTTTGCAAGCTTTTTTGTCAGAGCTGTCTTGCCTGTGCATTCTGTTCCTAATATGACAACTTTCAGCAAAAGGTCGGGTTTCACGCTGTTCGGTACATACTGCCAATTATTAAAAACATCATTACGAATAGCAGAAGCCGAAACAGGATAAAGTTTTTTATTAATATCGAAAACAATATGCTGAATATTCATAAAGGAGGCAACGAAGTTGCCGTATTCTTCTGATGTAATCAAAAGCGAATAATCAGGCAATTCCTTTTTAAAAACGTCCGACCAAAGTTTTGAAACTGATTCGGAAGATTCTGATGTATTTGGTAATTCGCTTTCCAAATAGTTTATTGTTCTTATTTCAATATTTTTCTCTTTTTCAAAAGCCTTTTCAATCCAAGTCTTTCTAGATTTGTCTTGAATTTTTTCTTTGTCGCTACAACAAACTAATACTGTTAGAAAATCGCACTTTGTTAAAGCAAAATTTATCATCGCTTCATGTCCTTTGTGAAAAGGCAAAAATTTTCCAAATACAAATGCTTTAGTCATTGCTCAATTGTTTTTTCCAATGATAAAGTCCGTAAGATGCTAACCCAAGAAAAATAAAATATTCAAGTGAGAGAAAGTAAATACCTTTCTTGAAATACAAAACAACACACACCAAATCCACCGTAATCCACAAATACCAATTCTCAATTTTCTTTTTTGCAAGCAATACTGTCGCCACAATGCTAGAAACCATAACCAACGAATCAATATAAGGATAAGATGCTTTCGATTTGAAATATTCAGGCAAATAGAAATGAATGTTGGAGAAAAGAAAACCAGAAAGCATGGTGAAAATAAAAATTGCTGATGCAAGCAGCAATTTGTTTCTGAAATTTATTTTAGAAATCGTTCTCTCTGCTGTGTTTTTTTCCCAGTAATACCAACCATAAATTGTAATGATGAAAAAATAAACTTGCAGAAACATGTCTGCATAAAGTTGAACTTGAAAGAATAAAATGAATAGAAATATTTCATTTACTATTCCTGTTGCCCAAGTTAGAATGTTGTTTTTTGTTGCAAGATAAACAGATATTAGTCCAAACAATGTACCGATCAGTTCAACGTAGCTGATTTGATATCCGATTATTTCGTAAGCGATATTATTTATGTCGAATAATGTCATTAAAAACTATACTGAATTGAAGCGTAAAAATTTGTTGGTGCTTGAACAAAATACTTTTTACCTCCGTCAAAGTCCACATATCCTTGATTAAAATATTTGGCATTTGTAATGTTGTTCAGAAATATTGAACATTGAAATCCGTATAAGTTGTAACTCACTCTACTATTCAATAGAAAATAACTATTCACTTTTTCTTCATTGGCAAAGTCAATAAATGACGGATGCTGGTATCTCCCAGATAATGCTATTGTAAAATTGTTTTTTGAAAAAACGGCTTCCTGATTAATAATTAGAGGAGGCGTAAGTATTGGACTAAATGTTTCAGTTTGTTCTGTTATACGACTGTAATTGAATGATGAATTGTTTATTAGCGAAAAATGTTTTGTAATCATGCAACTAATGCTTAATTCAAGTCCTGTTCTATAACTCTGTTCAACATTGTTTGTAAGTGCTAAACCATTTGGTCCAAATTTTCCGTCCAATACAATTTCGTTTTGGAAATCCATATAGTAAAGGTTCACATTGAAATTCAATTTTTCTTTTTGAAACCTGAAACCTAATTCGTGATTAAGAACTGATTCGGGTTTAATATTGAATAAAATGGCATTACCTAAACTGTCGGCTAATAAATCGTCATTACCGCCAAACATATCGTTTCTTGTTGGCTCTCGTCCTGTGTAGCCTACGCTGTAATAAACTATTGAATTATTATTTATCGTTGCACTCAATCCTGCTTTGGGATTGATAAAATGCCAATCCAATTTTTGTAAAGGAACTGAACCTTTGTATTCAAAATTTACATAACGATATTGTAAATCAGCAAAAAACGTAAACCTTTTGAATGTGTAATCTGCTTTTGAAAAAACACTTATTTCGTTTTTATGTCCATTGTTTTGGTAAAGTTGTCCTAATGCTTTTTCACTTCCTGTGTGCTGGCGGTTATATGTGTTTCCGTGAAGTCCTGATGTTAAATGAAATTGTTTTTTAGAAAAAGAATAATTACTGAAAAAACCAACAAGATTAGATTCAAAGGCGTAGTTGTATAATTCTTCAGTTGAAGGTAAACCTAAGAAATTATTGAAGTCAAAGCCGTAGTTCCCTTTTAGGAAAGTATTATATATGCTTGTTTCAAGTGATGATGACTTGCCTATTTGCCAAGAGTTTTTTAATTGTGTTAATGTTTGAAAAAACTTGTCTTTTTCTTGTTGGCTATTGGCGTTTGTTCTTCTATCAATAGAAATTAAAGAATCTGAAACACCAAGCCAAGCCATATCATTTTGCTGTTGTCCTAACAAAAAATTGAGCTTCCAAATTGATTTCTTTTGAAAAAGTCCACCGCTTAAAAAAACGGATTGCGAATTATTGGAAGAATTATATTTATATCCGTCCGAATAAATTTGTGATGCTCTAACATAAAGTGCTTTTTTGTTTTTTATACCGCTGTTGTACTCGCCAAAAACTCGTAAACTGTTGAATGAACCATAACCTAGACCAAAAGTTGTTTTAGTTGAGTCGGCAAGATTTGCCGAAAATAATTGAACGCTACCACCATAACTTGCCACTCCGTTTTTTGATGTTCCTACGCCACGCTGGATTTGAATTTTGCTTACCGAATTAAGAATGTCGGGGTAGTTTGAGAAATAAGCCCCTTGGTCTTCAGGTTCGTTTAGTGGAACTCCGTCAAGTGTCATATTTATTCTTGTTTGGTCAATTCCCCTTAACCTAAAATAAGAATAACCTTGCGAATTTCCTGCATCAGAATAGTTCGTTATTGATGGTGTTTCTGCAAGTAAAAATGATGGTTCTTGTCCAGTTGATTTTGTTTTGAGGTCTTTCGAACTTATATTCTGAAAAGTTATTGGAGTCAGTTTGTCGGCTTGATAGGTTATTATAATTTCTTTTAACGACCTCAAACTATCAGTCTGAATTGATTCTTGAGCAAAAGCGTAATTACTAATAAAAACTGAAATACCTATTAGTAGTTTAATGCGTTTCAAAATAATTTTATTTGTGAAATAGTTATAGAACATTCTGATCCTGAATAGTATTTATTAATTACTTGAGAAAAAATTTCTGATTCAGTTTGTATAGCTTTAAAAAGCGTCATACAAGATTTCATTTTAAGGTAATCAGGATCACCAAGTATTTCATAAGCAGATTTATTTTCTATTTTAAAAAAAGCATTTGTAATTTCGATAAGTCTTCTTCCTAGAATAGGATGATTGTAATACATTGAAGCCTCTTCAACACAGGTAATTGCATATTTTTGTGCTGTTGAGCTATATCCTAATCCTTTATATTGTGGAAAAATATACCACATCCAATGACTTGATTTATTTCCCCTTTTAATTTCATTTAAAGCAATTTGATACATATTTTCTTGTGCATCAATAAACCTATTTAGATTAAACTTGTCTGTCATAACTTATCATTAAATTTTATTTCTTGCATTGGGCACCTAACTAGCTTTTACCCGCCACAACCCTTACCCAAGCACTCAAATCCTGTTGTCTTGGAGCTAGTTTATTGCGTATATACGAATATACAACTTTTCTTGGATTCGGCTTTTTGTTGTTTTCCACAGCCGGCATCGCACAAGGCACAACATTACGTATTTTTGTAGCATGGAACCCATTCGAAACAAAGTAAAAGAAAGCGGCTTGATTCAATT
>CANHSL010000118.1 GCA_947463385.1 Flavobacteriales bacterium | reverse complement strand
TTATCCAAACCCAGCAACAACGCAGCTCACCATTGAAGTGGATGCTGAGGCAGCCATTGAAGAAATCGCCTTAATTGATGCTATGGGAAGAATGGTCTTGCGTCAAACCCTTGAAAATCAAGGAAAAAACACCTTGGACATCAGTGCCTTTCCATCTGGAATGTATGTGATTCAACTGCTCGGATCCACGCAGCGCATTACCGAATCGCTCTGGATACAGAAGTAGGAAAAAACGGTAAAATAGGGTAATACCTTGATTTTATATATGTTGCCTACCTAAATCGCTACCTTTGATTATGCGTTTTAAGTTTGTTTTTTCATATCTATTTTTTGCATTAGTTTCATTTTCTCAGCGGGTTGAGCTAAAAACCATAGACCCCATTATGTGCTTCAATGATAATAACGGGGAGCTTACGGTAATTGATGATACCAATTGGATTCAAACATATTCCGTACGAGGTAAATTAATTTCAAGAACGAGAATTATTGAAAAAGCAGTAAGTATCACGGAACTGAAAGAAGAATACACTCCTGTATTCATGCAAAAAAAGTTGCATTTTGTGGAACGTGGGTGTGGTAGGGTGTTACGTTTTGACCAAGGGAAGTTGGAACGCATCGACCACAGTTTTTCCCATCGGAATCAATACGATGCCTTAGTTGTAACTTACCGCGACACGTTATATTGCGTAGGAGGATATGGTTTTTTTACTTTTAAAGATCATGTAACCTACTTTGATGAGGGGCTTGGGCAATGGTTTTTGAAGAATAAGTCCCCTGAAATTAAGCATCGAGTAATAAAACCCATGTACGAGTTGTACGGTGATGTGCTCATGGTATTCGGTAGTGAAATTGACGATCATACGAACCAACGAATGAAATCGAGCGAATGCCTGATGGAGTTTTCTTTCAAAACTGGTGAGTGGAAAAAGGTAGGGGAGTTAACCGCCGAAGTTGCGCGAATGGCAAAGAATGCATGGTTTTATTCGAAAAACACAAGTGTTGGGAGCCAGTATGTTCTCCTGTATTCCCCGAAAGAGAATAAAGTTCAGGCATTTTCCCAAGACAAAACGATCCGACGGTTTTATGGTTTTAAAGAATTTGTGGTGGTGAATAAATTGGTGATGACCTCTTACAAAATGTATTGTCATGTCATAGAATTTCATGTCAAAAACAAATATTTGAAATCAAAAAGTGTTCGGTTTTTTCGTTTTAGAGATGAGGTATCTTTAGAACGGTCTTACCCTTACAAGCTTTGGATAATTTTAGTTTTATTTCTTATTATCCCAATCTTTTTTATTCTGAGAAGGAAGTTGGTACTTCAAAAAAAGGGTCGAATTATACCTGAGGAGATTCATGACTTTTTAGCTTTATGGATGGATTCTGAAAATAAGGCAATTGAACTCTCCGATTTAAACAGTTTGGTAGCTTACGATAACCCAGAGTTGGAAACCTTGAAAAAACGTAGGGAGGGTTTGTTAAAGCGCCTAAAACAATACATGATAGAGCAACATAAGTTTGAGGAAGATGAGGTGTTTTACACAGAACTTAGTCCACGAGATAAACGCATCAAATTATTCATTCTCCATCCAAAAGTGGTGAAATGGTATAATAAGGTAAAATAGTAATATCCTCAGGTTTACCTTTATTTCACAAGGTTTTCATGTCTAATTGTAGGACTTTCGCTCATTGAAATTTTAAAATTCGATGGTATGAAAATCAAAATTCTTATAGCTCTTATGCTATTTAATTTATTTGCTGTTTGTAATGTTGTCATTGCTCAAATCCCGACTTACGTACCTACCAACGGATTGGTAGGGTGGTGGCCATTTACGGGCAATGCCAATGATATAAGTGGAAATGGAAACAATGGTACCGTTAATGGTCCAACCTTAACATCTGACCGGTTTGGGAATGCAAATCAGGCGTATAGTTTTGATGGTGTTAATGATTACATATCTCTTTCCACGATAAATCAGTTAGGAATTTCTAATTCCTCGTTTAGTTTATCTATCTGGGTCCGAAGTTCGATATTTGGTCAGAGTAACGATGAAGATTATATAATTGGAACTCCAATGTGGGGAGGGGGGTCAGATGAAGGTCTTAAAATACAAAATAATCCGCAGGGGAGCCCAAGTGGAATCTATTCCTCAAGTCTCGGAATCGGTGGACAAATTTATTGTTCATCAAATAATAATTTCAATTTAAATTCCTGGGAAAATATTATTATTCAATATAATAACGTAACAGGTCAATTTGAAATGTACATTAATGGAAATCTAATGAGTTCTGCCATATTAGTTGGTTCTCCCTTGTCGAATCCATTTCCGATTTCCGTTGGTGCGTTCATAGGACCATGGATGTCTCAATTTTTATCCGGTAAAACCGACGACATCGGTATTTGGAATCGTATTTTAACATTGCAGGAAATCACCAATTTATACCATGCCAACAACGGTCCACAAGCCACGATAAGTAATGCAAACAATAGCATCTGCGCAGGACAAAGCGCAACGCTTACTGCAACGGTGGCTAATGCGGGATCTTCTTGTAATACGGCTGGCTTGCCACCTACCTTGAACAACGGGCTTGTAGGTTATTGGCCCTTCTGCGGAAATGCCAATGATGCTTCTGGAAATGGTAACAACGGAACGGTGAATGGTGCTACATTAACGACCGACCGCTTTGGAGTGGCGAACAGTGCTTATCATTTTAATGGTGCTTCGAGAATTGATATTGGCACTTTGAATAATCAAATTGGAAATCCAAATGCCTCGTGGTCTGTAAACTGTTGGTTTAAAAGTTTGGGTAGTGCAAACGGGGATATGGTTCTGGTTTCAGATTATTCTTCATCATCGGGTGGAGACCAAGTTGTATCCACTTGGTTGGCATTATGGTCTTATACATTCAACAATAAAGTGGGTAGCACCATTAGAAATTTCCCAAATGGATGGGATGCTTTATCCACAAATTCATATAACGATAATCAATGGCATTCTTTAGTAAGCGTTGCCGAAACAGGTTCCTTGCGCATTTATGTAGACGGTGTGCAAATTACAAGTGTTGCATATCCCGCCAATACTAATTTTCAAGGCTCTCCATTCTTTAGGTTTGGAACAATTTTATTCAATGGACAATTTGATAGTTATTTTCAAGGCCAACTCGACGACATTGGCATATGGAACCGGGCCTTGAATGCTGCTGAAATTCAAGCACTTTACACGCAAGGCCAAGCCACGTATTCGTGGAGTCCGGGAGGAGCCAATACGCCGAGCATTACGGTTTCACCCACACAAACTACTACCTACACCTGTACCATTAGCATGAACGGGGCTACAACTACGCAATCACAAACAATCACGGTAAATGCCCTTCCAACTGTAAGTGCTGGACAAAATCAAGCCATCTGCGCAGGTTCAACGCTTACCCTTAGCGGTTCTGGCGCATCAACTTATACATGGAACAACAACATTCAAAATGGTTTGCCTTTTACACCGCTTTCAACCCAAACATACACGGTAACAGGAACGACTACAAGCGGATGTGTTAATACGGCCCAAGTTACTGTTTCGGTAAACCCATTACCAACAGTTAACGCAGGTCAAGCCCAAACAGTTTGTGCGGGAACGTCCGTAACATTAAGCGGCTCGGGAGCATCAACTTATACCTGGAATAACAACATTCAAAATGGTGTTTCTTTTACACCGCTTTTAACCCAAACATACACTGTAACTGGAACCGCTGCTAACGGTTGTCAAAATACAGCGCAAGTTACTGTTACGGTAAATGTTCCACCCGCAGTTTCTGGAGGTTCCCCCCAAACTGTTTGCGTGGGTACACCTGTTACGCTAAATGGCTCAGGGGCATCCTCATACTCTTGGAATAATAATGTACAAAATGGCGTGCCTTTTACCCCTTTGTCAACCCAAACATACACGGTAACCGGAACCGCTGTAAACGGATGTACCAATACGGCCCAAGTACCAGTCGTTGTAAACGCACTTCCTGCCGTTAGCGGGGGACAAAATCAATCGGTTTGTGCTGGTGCTTCACTTGTACTCAATGGGGCCGGTGCGCTCACTTACACGTGGAATAATAACATTCAAAATGGGGTCTCTTTTATTCCTAATGCAACACAAACGTATACGGTCATTGGAACCAATGCCAATGGATGTCAGAATTCAGCACAAGTACAAGTGACGGTTAATCCACTTCCAACGGTCAGCGCTGGTTTACCAATTGTTGTTTGTAGTGGAACAAATGTTGTCCTTTTAGGCAGTGGGGCTCAAACTTATGCTTGGAGCAATGGAATACAGAATGCAGTGCCCTTTATCCCTGGAAGTACCCAGGTTTATACCGTTACAGGTACAGATGCTAATGGTTGCACCGATACAGATCAAATATTGGTCACGGTTAATTCATATCCTCAAGTTAGTGCTGGACAAAATCAAACTGTTTGTGCAGGAGATTCGGTTACCTTAACGGCTTCTGGAGCGTTATCTTATACTTGGAGTAATGGGCTTGTTAACGGGTTTTCCTTTGTTCCAGCCAGTACAACTACGTATTCTGTCATCGGAAATTCAAATGGTTGTTTGGATACCGCCCAAGTAACGGTTACAGTAAACCCATTACCAACAATGAGTGCAGGTCAAGCACAAACTGTTTGCGCTGGCTCCTCTGTGACCTTAAACGCTACAGGTGCATCTACTTATCTATGGGATAATAACGTTCAGAATAGTGTAGCTTTTGTTCCAGTCACAACACAAACATATACGGTAACTGGAACGGATCTAAACGGTTGTGAAAACACAGCACAAATAACAGTAATTGTCCATGCTCTCCCAACAGTTAGCGGAGGACAAAATCAATCAGTTTGCGCTGGTGCAACACTAGTTCTAAATGGAGCAGGTGCGCTCACGTATACATGGAATAATAACGTTCAAAATGGGGTAGCATTTATTCCGAGTACAACACAAACGTTTTCGGTCATTGGAACGGACACAAACGGTTGTCAAGGGACAGACCAAGTGCTTGTAGAGGTATTAAGTCCTACAGTTTCGGAAATAAATGAAGTAGCATGTGTTGAGTTCACATTGAATGGCCAAAGCTATACACAATCAGGTACCTATATTCAAAACCTTTCTAATGTTGCTGGTTGTGATTCTACACTAACATTGAATCTAACAATAAATGAGTTACCATCGATTCCGGTGATAAGTTCTTCAAATGATAATATACTTTCAATTGATGCTCAAGCTAATGTCACCTATCAATGGATATTCTGTAATTCAGGTCTTTCCATAAATAATGCCACCGATACAATTTATTCACCAACAGTGAATGGAGTTTATGGTATAGAACTTACTAACGGTTGTGGTACAGTATCCTCAGAATGTGTCACTATTAATAACATGAATGTACCTGAGCTTATGAATGAGATTTTAGTATACCCAAATCCTTCTCTGGGTTTAGTTTATATAGAAGGATTAACCGAAACATCTATACCATTTAAACTACAGGATGTTACAGGAAGAGTAGTATTAGAAGGAATATTTAATGCATCGAGTAATGTGCTTGATGTTACCCGATTGTCTTCAGGTAATTATCGTATACTCATTCCTGGGTATGGGATATTTTCTTTGGTTAAACAATAAGGAATTCGGCTGTTCTTCTTGCAACTGCAATCACAGAAGCTAATTTATTTCACTGGGTGCGGATTTAAATCCGCACCCAGTGATTAATTCCACCCAGTGATTAATTGCACCCAGTGAGTTCAGTTTTTGATTTAGTTTATTTCTAACCATTTCCAACCTTTTCA
>CANHSL010000117.1 GCA_947463385.1 Flavobacteriales bacterium | reverse complement strand
TTCCTTTCATACCTTTGTACCATGGATTTTGATACCGAATTACGTTTTCAGAAGTTGATAGAATGTTTGAAACCAACCTTTGAAATGGATTTGGATTTAACCGCATTAATTTATTTGATTGGCTTGAACGAAGCCGGTTTTGGTTTTAGAGTCTATTCGAAACAAGAAAAGATGGACCTCATGCACGTGGCAATTTGCACCTTGCTTGCGCCAGGCGGTTATTATGAGTTTTCCCATCGGGATGATCAAAATTGGCCCCATTTCACCTTGGTTCAACCCTTGCCAACGCTGAATGAAAAGGAACAAAAGCACGTCTTAAAAGAAGCGGTTATCGATTATTTTATTGAAAACGAATACGTGACAACCGAAATGCTTATTACTTCGGCTTAGGTCCAATGTATTTTATGATGGGATTGGTTCCTGTAAAGCAGGTTCGATTTATAACTATCGCTAGTGTATCTATCTTTCCATTTCTCGCAATATTTTCCTTACTGCAAAGGGCTCCGATGCTTACATAATCCAGCGAACAACGCCAGAACCACTCTTCGGGTGTTAAATACGCATACAGCGGTTGTTCTGTTGCTCCGCTAGTCGCTGGGAGTGGGTATTTAGGCTTAAGCTCCTCTAAGGAAAATGTTTTGTCTATGTCAATGATGGAAATCTCTTCTTTAACATCCAAGCGGCCCGCCCAAAATCCGAATTCATCGGTGCTTATTAGCCTAGTTTTATTACCTTCAGTAATACGAAACGAATGGTTAGAAAATCCTTCATTCCTTCCTTTCATTTCGGTTGAATCGGGTAACTTTCCACCGCAATATGGCCAATGGTTTTGGACATAGATAACGGTTTTCGGTTGGCATGAACATAGCACCGTTAGTAAGCCAATAAACACAACAAAGATTTTCATTTCTAATGGGGGTTTGAATTAACTTAAGATCAACCCGCTTGCTAAGCGACGCGCTTCCAAATCGGTAGCAATATAATCATCGAGGCTTGGTTTTGAACTATGCGCCACCTGATTCATTACATGTTCATTGATTCGAGCGATATCTAAAAATTCAATGCGTTCGTCAAGAAATGCTTGAACAGCAATTTCATTCGCTGCATTAAGTGCACACGGGATATTCCCATCTTTTTCCATGGCTTGATAGGCTAAATCTAAATTTTTAAAGGTAATACGGTCTGGTTTTTCAAAGCTTAGGTTGGGATACTCCATGAAATCGAACCTCGGATAAACTGTCTTTATTCGGTACGGATAGGTAAGCGCATATTGGATGGGCAATTTCATATCAGGCAGACCCATTTGTGCTTTCATGCTGCCATCTTCAAACTGCACCAAGGAATGTACAATGCTTTGGGGATGGACTACTACATCGATTTGATCCGCCCTTAAGTTAAATAACCATTTTGCTTCAATGACTTCTAAGCCTTTATTCATCATCGTAGCCGAATCAATCGTGATTTTTGCTCCCATACTCCAATTGGGATGTTTTAAGGCTTGCGCTTTTGAAACCTGAGCTAATTGGTCCATAGAAAATCCTCTAAATGGACCCCCAGATGCGGTTAGATAGATTTTCTCAATAGGGTTCATGTGTTCACCTGGCAAACATTGAAAGATCGCTGAATGCTCTGAATCAACCGGATAAATGTTAACCCCATATGCCCTTGACAATTGTGCAATCAATTGTCCAGCAACAACGAGCGTTTCTTTATTGGCTAATGCTATGTCTTTTTTCGCTTCAATTGCCGCGATGGTAGGCTTAAGTCCCGCATAACCCACTAAGGCCGTAAGCACTACGTCAACATCGGTGGATTGTACCACCTGGCACAAGGCCTCCGCGCCACAATATACATGGATGTCTTCATTCCAAAGCGCATCTTTTACCTTGCCATACTGAGTTTCATCTACGATTACTACCATATTCGGGTTAAACTTGAGCGCTTGTTCAATTAACAAGTCCGCATTATTCCCTGCGGTAATCACTTGCAAATCAAATAATTCCGGATAAGCCTCTATCACCTCAAGAGCCTGTGTACCAATGGATCCAGTAGATCCCAGGATGGCTATCCCGCGTTTTCTAGCATTGTTTGATTTTTTATTTCCTTTTTCCATGTATAGTTCTAATTCCTGAATGAGGGTGCCAATAATACGCTGTATTTAGGTTAAACTGCTCGGATGAAATAAAATTTCCATTCCCTTGAGCATTTTGATTCGCAAATAGGTAATTCATTTTACCCGTTGAATCAATGATATATTCCCTTACCATGACTGAAGTGGTATTGGCAGGACCAAGAGGCCAATGTGTTGGGAGCAATACACGCACCATTATGGTATTAGCCTGATTCCCGTTAGTGATGTGAATAATTGATTTGGTTGTGTCCCAAGAATTTCCTAGATCCATATCCCAATACGCTCCATATACGATACAGTCATAATCTCCCAAAAATCGGGCTCGATAATCAGATGATGGACAAGGTGGTACGTGCGCTTCGATGGGTGTAATCTTTCGGCAGGCGATACTTACCCAAAGTATACTTAAAACTAGGATTATTTTATTCATTACCTATTGTTTAGTTCCCGTTGCATTAAATGAGTTTCCTCCACCCAAACCATAATACCCCCCCGAAAGTTGAAAATGATCCTCATCAACAAAACCACCATTTACCTGATAATGCCAATCACTACTCTCGTAATGAAGGGTTCCGTCGGTTTCCATGAGATAGGAGGTTGAACCGTTGGGACTTATAAAATCCACATAGTATCTTTCCTTGGATCGTTTTACATTCAATGTATAGGTTACCGTATCTTGTTGGTAACTACCACCCACCCAACTGGCGTTGTAAGAAACCACATGATAGCTTCCCACATACTTCGAACGATAATCAAATAGGGGTTTGTTGCATGAAACAATAATCCCAATCAACGCGATTAAAAGAGATACGTTTTTCATAATTAATGAGCTTCTAACCAATTGGCAGCAATTTCCATTTCAACTTCCATCGGCACCACCAAATGTACCGCTTTTTCCATGGCTTCTTTTACTAGGCGTTTCATTTCTTCTTGTTCGGTTACATGTACATCAAACAGGAGTTCATCATGCACCTGTAAAATCATTTTGGATTTCAAGTCTTTTGTGGCCAAGGCCTTATCAACCGAGATCATGGCCATTTTGATGATATCAGCCGCTGATCCTTGTATTGGCGCATTGATGGCGTTTCGCTCTGCATATCCCCGCACCATGGCATTGGCGGAATGAATATCCGGTAAATAGCGTCTACGCTTCATGATGGTTTCAACGTATCCGTGTTCTCGCGCAAACGCAATTACGTGATCCATATAGGACTTTATGGTACCGAATTGTTCAAAATATGCATCTATAATTCCTTTGGCTTCCGTTCTGGATATTCCTAGATTCTGAGCAAGACCAAAGGCCGATTGTCCGTAAATTATACCAAAGTTAACGGCTTTCGCTGCGCTACGCTGTTCCCGTGTAACGGTTTCAATAGGAACCTTATAAACGGTTGCTGCTGTGGCGGCGTGTATGTCTTGTCCTTCTTTGAACGCTTTTATCATGGAAGGGTCTTCGCTGAGCGCTGCGATAATACGCAATTCAATCTGCGAGTAGTCAACGGACATGATTTGATATTCAGCGCTTCGAGGCACAAAGGCGCGTCTGATTTCCCTTCCTTTAGCAGTCCGTATTGGAATGTTTTGAAGGTTCGGGTTATTTGAGCTTAAACGTCCGGTAGCCGTTACGGTTTGCATGAAGCTGGTGTGAATTCTTCCGTCGCTGGGACTGCATAATTCTGGCAAGGGGTCAACATAGGTGCTCTTTAACTTTCTAAGCTGACGATATTCAAGAATTTTGGAAACAATCGGATGATCTTGTTCGTGTTTTTGCAATACATCTTCTGACGTCGCATACTGACCCGTCTTGGTTTTTTTTGCCTTAGCCGATATTTTTAAGTGGTCAAACAACACTTCGCCAAGCTGTTTGGGAGAGTCTGGATTAAACGGAACACCCGCCATTTCTATGATCTCCTCGTGCAATTTACCCAAGGTTTCTTCTAATTCGATTGAATAAGCTTTTAATGCGTGAACATCAATGGCAATTCCTTCCTCCTCCATGCTTCCAAGCACCCGAACCAAGGGCATTTCCATATTATAGAACAAATGCTGCAGATGCGGTTTTTCAACCTCAGGGGCTAAAATTTCTTTGAGCTGTAAGGTGATGTCTGCATCTTCACATGCATATTGATAAATTTCCTCGGCGCTCAGGTCACCCATATTACCCTGACCCTTCCCTTTTTTTCCAATTAAGGATTCAATGGAAATGGGTTTATATCCTAAATATACCTCTGCCATAAAATCCATTCCTTGCTTGGCCTCCGGATTAATTAGGTATTGTGCAATCATGGTGTCAAACAAGGGGCCCTTGAATTCTACGCCATATCGATGCAACATTTGGATGTCATATTTTACATTGTGCCCAATTTTTTCAATCGCTGTGTGTTCGAAGATGGGTTTGAACTCAGCAACAATCGCTTTGGCTTCTTCATATGTTAGTGGCGTTGGAACATAAAAAGCTTCTTTTGCTTTGTATGAAAAGGAAAAGCCGACAAGGTCCGCACGCAAGGAGTCGATCCCAGTTGTTTCGGTATCAAAACAAATACTGGCTTGCTCTAATAATAATTCAAGTAATTCTGCGCGTTCTTGAGCTGTCTGAATTAAGTGGTACGAAGGTTTTTCACTTTCCAAGGTTTTATATTCTGTAGCATCTTCGTTTCCAATCGGTTGGGTTAATTCCGCCGCATCAAAGAGCCCCAATTGTTCGCTGTTAACTGCACGGTTTGGTGTTAACGGAGTGGATGTAATTATTAATTCTTCGCCAAGGATTTTTTTAAGCAAGTTTCTAAATTCCAATGCCGTAAATAATGTGCGAATAGCATCCGCATTGGGCTCACAAATTTCTAAATGTTCTTCATCAAAGGGAACGGTCAAATCGATTAGAATCGTCGCTAACATTTTTGAAACGCGACCTTGGTCTGCGTATTGAATCACATTTTCTTGTTGTTTCCCTTTTAATTCATGGGCGTGATCAATAAGGTTTTCAACGCTTCCATATTTTGCAATGAGTAGCTTCGCTGTTTTTTCTCCAATACCAGGAATGCCTGGTATGTTGTCTGAAGCATCCCCCCAAAGCCCAAGGATATCAATGACTTGCAAGGGATGCTCAACTTCGAATTTTTCGCACACCTCTTTTACTCCAAGAATCTCCGGCGGATTTCCTCCACGGCCGGGTTTGTATATGAACGATGTTTCGCTTACTAATTGTCCATAATCCTTGTCGGGAGTCATCATATACGTAGTATATCCACGTTGTTCAGCAAGTTTAGCCATCGAACCGATCACATCATCTGCTTCATGACCGGCAATTTCAATCATCGGTACATTAAAAGCACGAACGATATCTTTTATGGGTTCGATCATGGATCGGATATCTTCGGGCATTTCTTCCCGATGTGCCTTGTAGGCTTCGAATTCTGTTTGTCGGTGTTCGCTTCCCCCTGGAGGGTCAAAAACTACCGCGAGGTGCGATGGTTTTTCTGTTTTAATTACATCGATTAATACGTTGGTAAATCCGAACGCTGCACTCGTGTTTTGGCCTTTTGAGTTAACCCTCGGGTTTTTAGCAAATGCAAAATAGGCCCGATAGATTAACGCGTAGGCATCAAGTAGGAATAACTTCTTTGGGGTGTCTTTAGATAGCAAAACTTATATGTTACTGAGTTCAACAAAATGCTTGTAGAAATATGGAATGGTTTTAATGCCCATTCGATAATTGAATAGTCCAAAGTGCTCATTGGGTGAATGAATCGCATCGCTATCAAGCCCAAAGCCCATTAAGATCGTTTTTAATCCCAATTCTTGCTCAAACATGGCCACAATGGGGATGCTTCCCCCGCTTCGAACAGGAAT
>CANHSL010000116.1 GCA_947463385.1 Flavobacteriales bacterium | reverse complement strand
GGAACAGGTGCGAATGGATGTTCTGCGCAAGATTCTGTTGTTGTAACCGTTAATACCACGCCGACAATCTCCTTAACCAATGGTGGAGCGGCTTGTGCAAACGGAAACGTTGCACTTAATGCTACTACTACAGGTGCATTTGGTGGATTCTGGTCAAGTACGAACGGTTTAGGTACATTTGGTCCAAACGTTTCAAATGCGAACGTAGTCTACAATGCGAATTCGAATGATCCAGCTACCGTAACGTTTGTATATGTTGCATTCAATCAGTGCGGTGCATCAAATGATACTACAACAATTAACATCCTTGGATTACCGGCTGTAAATGCTGGTGTTGACGCCTCTGTATGTACTGGAACGAACACAACACTTACGGCTACGGCTTCAGGTACAGTGGTTTGGAACAACGGTATATTAAATGGTGTTGCATTCCCTGCTGTTGGTGGAACAACCAACTACATTGCTACCGCAACAGGTATTAATGGATGTACAAATACGGATACCGTATCAATCACAGGACTTGCCTTACCACAAGTAAATGCAGGAAGTGATCAAACAATATGTTCAGGTGACTTTGTTACCCTTAACGCTACAGGTGCTGTAACTTATGCTTGGAATAACAACGTAATTGATGGTGTTCCTTTTGCTCCTGCAACTACAACAAGTTATACTGTTACAGGTACTGGTGCGAACGGATGTGATAACACAGACAACGTAACAGTAACTGTGAATGCCTTACCAAATGCAGTGGCTGTTGCCGCGGATCCTGTTACCTTAGTGGCTACTCCTGCCGGTGCAACGTACCAGTGGATTGACTGTGCTTCAGGTCAGATCATTGCTGATGCAACAAACGATACATTGATTGCTTCGGCTAATGGAAGCTACGCAGTGATTGTTACCAATGCAAACGGATGTTCTGATACATCGGATTGTATGATTGTTGATCAAGTAGGTATCTACTTCCCTGAATCTGCAGTAATCGGATTGTATCCAAACCCTACAAACGGTATGGTAACTTTAGAAATCCCTGCACAAGAAGGAGCAACTGCTTTTGTTTATGATGCACAAGGTAAATTGATTCTTACGGTAGCGAATGCTAAGAATGGAGAACAATTCGACCTAAGCAAATTAAGCACTGGAGTTTATACCTTCCGTGTTACATTGAACAACTTAACACATATTGAGAAAGTGGTTAAACACTAATCAATTGAAAAACTAAAGAAAAGGCTCCTTCGGGAGCCTTTTTTCGTTAAAAGGAAATCCAATGGAAGCGTGTTTTATCTGAAGAAAACTCCAAGGATGGAAATGGGACTTTAATCCAATTCAAATGCGAAAGTACCTTGTTGAGTTTCGGATGTCTTGGTGCTAAGGAAGAACAATCAATATCAAGAGACAGATATACTTGGCGGCGCGCATTAAACCCATTCCAACTATCCTGAGACCCAACCAGCTTCGCATCGCACCCATAGCCAAGGCTGATGCAAATCCATTTGAATCCATTGGGCAGATTAAGGAACGATGCAAGGGGTACAGACACCCAATAGGTTTGACCATTATAATCTTTTAGGAGTTGTTCCGCATAGGTGCTTCCCAAAATTTCCGGTCGTACCACAGCATAAGAAGAACGAGAAAACGAAAATTTAGGAATAAGCACTTGACGATTGAAAAAATAATCTTGTGAAAAGGATAAGCCAACACCTACCCCATTTGCTAACATATCACTCCCTGAAAACCCCCACCCCGAACTAAAGCCATCCATAAGTTCCAAGGCACTTAAATACGACATGGCATACACGGCCCCTACCCAAGGTTGACGCTTCCCCGCTGCCCAATAATGCACACGATTGAGTTCATTGGTAATCAAATATCCAGTGAATGCATGTCCCATTTTGTCCATTTGCATCCATTGTTTGGAATCATTAAACAGATGGAATTCCTCTGAACTATACGGTGCATACCACACCTGATTTAAAGCTACTAGAGAACCCACAGCGGAAGAAGTTAACACCGCATGCGTAATCCCCTTTCTTACATGTAAACTATCCGTTCGTTGCGCATTCACGCACAATGCCAGAAAGAGCGAAACGCTTATGAAAGTTCTACGCATAAAACGAAAGTAGGAATTAACAAAATAAAGCCATGCATATCCGAAGCAAATTTTACTTTTGTAAAAAAACTCCCATGGATCATAGCAGAAAGGATTGGAACGAAATCAAAAGCAACGATAGTTGGTCGATATTTAAAATTATGTCTGAATTTGTCGAAGCCTATGACCGGATGGCCAAAATTGGTCCTTGCGTTTCTATTTTTGGATCAGCGCGAACTAAACCAGAAAACCCATATTATCAACTGTCTGAACAGCTTGCGGAACGCCTTGCATCCAAGGGATTTGGAATTATCTCCGGCGGTGGTCCGGGGATTATGGAAGCTGCAAATAAAGGTGCCCAACAGGGAAATGGACCATCCGTTGGACTCAACATTGATTTGCCGTTCGAACAGAATCACAATCCATACATCGACCAAGAACACAACTTAGAATTTAATTATTTCTTTGTGCGTAAGGTAGTTTTTGTTAAATACTCTCAAGCCTTTGTTATTATGCCTGGAGGTTTTGGCACCTTAGATGAGTTTTTTGAAGCGATGACCCTTATTCAAACAAAGAAAATCAGAAGAAGGCCTATTGTATTATTCGGTTCTGAATATTGGAAAGGAATGTTAGAATGGGTTGAAAGCACTATGTTAACGAAAGAACAAAACATATCCGCAGGTGATTTAGAATTGTTTAAAGTAGTGGACGATGTGGAGTCTGCCGTATCTTACATTGAAGGCTTCTTTGAGAACCATCCGTTAAGTCCTAATTTTTAATCTGTATATTTGTTTAAATGAATCCGCTTTTCGCACAGATAAAGGCTTTTGTATTATCCAAGTATTTTTTAAAGCAGCTTGGGTTGGTTATCTTATTCTACCTTTCGGTGGTCTTTGTCATGATGGTTTTTCTACGGTTTTCAACAAATCACGGAGAACGCATTGAAGTACCTAACTTGGTAGGTAAAAATGCTGAAGAAGCGAAGGTCATCCTTGAAGATTTAGGTTTAGAATACCAAATCTTAGATTCAATTTACGACCCATCAAAACCAGCCGGCACGATTGTTTCACAAAATCCAAAATCAACAGCTTTTTCCTTACTCTTTGTAAAATCTGGTCGAACCATAGCCCTACGAGTTACCAAAAAAACCGACATGGTAGAAATGCCAAGCTTAATCCACCGCCAACTAAAATTTGCTGAAAATACACTGCAAAGCAGGGGCTTAAAATGGATTATTCGATACAAACCTACGAACGATGCGAACGGATCAGTACTGGAACAGCTTTATAAAGGAAATCGTATTAAAGAAGGTGCACGAATTCCGGTTGGAGCAACCATTATTTTAATCGTAGGGGAAAATGACGAAGGCGAACCCATCAGCATTCCTGACTTCTTTGGCTTAACCTTCAGCGATGCGAAATACATCATTGATACCCTTGGGGTTTCAGTAAATTATATTTGTAATGATTGCATTACCAGAGAAGACACCCTAGCATCGCGGGTAATTATTCAGAGTCCTGAATACATTGAAGGAGAAACCGTACCGAAATCTACCCCATTTACCATTCACCTTCGCAAAGATTTCAACGGATACATTGAAAACGAAGAACAATAATGCGCAGTACCCTTTTAATCGCAGCACTTGCCTGCTTTATCAATAGTTTTAGTCAAGAACTGGAACACAATACAGGAAAAAACATCGGATTCGAACCCGTTTATGGACTTAAAAAACCGAATTCCATTGAGAAATCACTGAGCATAGACAGCACCTTTATCTTTGCTTCAGACACCTTAGAGTTACCTGTATTCGATGATTTTTCCACCAGCAAGTTTCAGGTGTTTCAAGGAGTGTATAATGCCCCCGGCAATACCCAACAAACGTACTATCGCTTGCTGAATCCGGCAACAAACCTTCCCTTGGCCAATGGATTAAGCTTTACAAACCAAGCAACCTTTCGAAGAACCTATGATGTTGCAACAGAAACTACAACCGATGTTACATTCCCTGCATTGAATGTTACTGAAAACAATTTAACGATATATCCTCCGGTAGGCACACCAATTTCCTTATATCCTCCATACTACATTTATGATACCGTTGGGGTACAAGACCAAAGCGATACAATTTGGATAAGTAATCCGGCATATTCCCAAGATTCAGCTACGGTGTTTTTTCAAACCATTGAAGATTCCACCAAGATTTGGATCGATCGAATGGCCTATCACAACATGCGCTATGGGTTCAATCCTCGTTCCCTTGGTGTAGCAACCTTTGACGGATTAGATGAAAATGGATATCCCTATCAGTTTGGAAGTGCAGTAACAAATTACGGTGACCGATTAACCTCTAAATGCATCAATCTCTCGAACTATAATGCCGGCGACTCCTTGTATTTTAGTTTTTTATACCAACCCGAAGGACTAGGAGATGTACCCGAAGCGGGTGATTCTTTAATCCTTGAGTTTTATGCAGAAGACCTTGACCAATGGAAGCACATCTGGAGCGTCTCTGGAACAAGTGTTCATCCGTTTAAACCGGTACATGTCCCCGTACTTGATGATCAGTTTTTTCGCGATGGGTTTAAAATTCGATTTAAAAACTACGGTGCATTGAGTGGTTCTTTAGATCATTTCCACGTTGATTATGTGCATTTGCGCGCATTATCAGATTACACGGATACCTTATTCAAAGATTTTGCCTTGTGTTATCCGCTCAATACCTTACTGCAAGATTATACCAGTGTTCCTTGGGATCATTACAAAAACACTTCTGCAGGTATGATGACTAATGGCTTAGAAGTAAACGTTTATAACGGAAGTAATTCCGCAGAAAACTATCAAAATGGCCAAGTTGTAGTTCAACACAACGGTAGCCCGGTTGGAAATTTTAGCCTACCCGGATTTTTGTTAGCCGAAGGGAATATTAATTACAATCCGAACACCCTATTCACCTCTTACCATGATTTATCTGCAGGGTATGAATATGACAGAACCTTACCTGGAAATCAACAAGTATTCAAAGTGAATGCATCTGTTTCTGCACAATTCCCCAATTTAATAAGTAATGACACCTGCGAATTTCTTCAAGGGTTTTATAATTATTACAGTTACGACGACGGCTCCGCAGAGGCCGCTTTTGGTCCAACTGGAGTTCAATCCATGTTGGCTGTTCACTTCAATGCGTATGAGGCCGATTCCTTACTTGGGGTTTATCTGCATTTTGTTCCTTCAGTAACGGATGTTTCAACTAAGTTGTTCTACCTAACCGTTTGGGAAGATTTGAATGGTCAACCTGGAGCAGTGTTGTTCGAAGATGATGCATTTTCTCCAAGACAACCCACCTATGCCAACGGATTAAATAACTTCAATGCATATTACTTTCCGAATGGCCAGAAAATCGCTGTTGGAAGCTCCTTTTTTATTGGATGGAGACAAGTGGATGCCGTGCGATACAATCTTGGCTTAGACCGAAACATTGACCACTCGCAAGAAATTTTCTACAGCGTAGATTTTGGTGCCACGTGGGAAAACCCGCCATTTCCGGGTTCCGCGATGCTTCGTCCTATCGTATCCACTGCGCTCGATGGAGAACTTGGGGTGGAGCAACTTCAGCAGATTGAATATGCAGTATATCCGAATCCAACAAATTCTGTGGTTTATATTGTCAGCCCATATAGCTATGAAAAGGGATTCGAATTATACGATATACAAGGTCGTTTCATTAGCGAAAATCAAGACAACATGATGGATTTAAGTAGACTGAATTCAGGGACTTATTTCATCCGATCCATCCAACACCCTGATCAAGTAATGAAAATTCTAAGGTGTGAATGAGGATCTTGAATTACATGATTCCGAACAGGATGAAGAGGAGTTATATGAACATCATCGCTTTCAGGTAGACCCCGGACAAAGCATCGTTAGAATTGATAAGTTCCTGATCGACCGGATGCCAAAAACATCTCGGAATCGCATTCAGGTTGC
>CANHSL010000115.1 GCA_947463385.1 Flavobacteriales bacterium | reverse complement strand
TTACGCCCAATATCCAAAAGATTAGTGACACGATACAGTTAAATAGAAATGCGCTTGTTCGTTCGTTGCAATTACTCGATAGAGCTGCGTTAATTCGTATGATTTACAAGCAAACAAGAAGTATCAGCCTATTAAATAAACCCGATAAACTTTGGATGCATAATACCAATTTGATGTTTGCAATCAGTGGAGATCATGTTGAAATAGGGACCGTTAGAGAAACCTTTTTTATGCAAAACTTAGCCCATAACCATGTGCTCTCATTGCCTGATAAAGGAGATGTTTTGGTGGATAATACCTTCCTCTTTGAAATTGGTGGAAAAAATAAAACGAAAAAACAAATTGCGAATTTAGAACATGCCTTTGTTGTACATGATGACATTGAAATTGGGTTTCAAAACAGTATTCCCTTATGGCTTTTCGGTTTTCTTTATTGATAACCGAGTGCAATAGCTGTGAGCATTAACAGGGTGCAAGGTCCCTGAGCGAAGTGAGTAAAATGAAACGAAGTCGAAGGGAGCACCCTGTTATTTATTTAATTGCTTAATCCTCCACCGCTTGATTTTTCGTAGGATTTTTTGATAAAACGATAAACTCGCATCGATGGATTCTTCCTTGAATGGACGTTTGCTTCGCAATACAAACCATTGGTATTCGTCGTGATGCCATAGTCCATATTTCTCATACTGCATTAATTCTAAGCCCGCATCATCCAGTTGTTGAAATAAGGAGGCAAACGGAACGGGTTGGTCGATCACTTGCAAGGAATCTGCCTCTAATTCGATATCGTGTGCGATATAGTCTGGGTTTGGTAGGTTAATTACGAAGTGTGAATTAAGTCCCATTACCGCTGAAATTCGTTTGAATAAGGCTGCATGCATTTCAAGGGGAATATGCTCGAGCACATCAATCAAGGTGATGAAATCAGGGCTTTTTAATGTGGTTTCAAATGCGGTAATGTCTTGGGTACTGAAGGTGATATTCGGGGTGGCAATATGTTTTTTCCCATAAGCAATAGAAGCTTCGCTGATGTCTATGGCGTGAATTTTTCCCTGGTTTATTTTTCGTTTCAGGAGAGAAGTCATCATTCCTATGCCACACCCAAGTTCAAGTACTGAACTATGAGCATTTAATCCAAGTCCGATAAGGCGTTCATATACACCATAAATGCGGTCGTTGATTCCGGTATTCGCCTGTTCGGCAACGTATTCGTCGTAAAATTCGCTTACTTCTGTATGACCGTGCTTCATCGAATGAACTTAATAGTTAATGGGTAGGTTCCTATGTTGCCATTATAGGATTGTATAGCTGCACGAATTATAAAAATCACATAGGCAATTCCTAGTCCAATAACTAAGAATAAAATTACAATTGCCCATAATAATGTAAATCCAGACTGCTCAGCTCTTGTGTTAGCAAAGAGGCCTAATGCTATAACTGCTATTACAATCGCACTGACTATCCCTGTTATTACTGAAGTGAGCATGAAATTAACGAGTTGCTTACCGTTTTCATCCACGATGGTACTTTGCTTTTTGAACTGCTGCCACATGAGTATAGGCATAATTATTCCTGCTAATGGAAAAACACTTGATGCAAATTGGCTCAAGTGCATCAGCATACAAAAAGAATTTATGTCCATATTCCATGGTCTGATATCTTCCTCTCTTGAATCTTGATCTAATAACATACTTAAGGCGTGTTTTTCTTTGTTACGTATTTTTGTTGCGCGGGTAAGTAAAAGAACTCATACAATGCCGTAGATTCTTTTGTGAGTAAAGGTTTTGCGACATTGAAATTCGTGGTGGTGTCGGCGAGGGTTATCTTAGCTTGATATACTTGAATATTTTTCCGTGGATTCATGGCAGTGGATACATATGCAAATGAAAAAGCCTTAGCGCGTGGAGTCCCTAATTCATCAAAGACGGGCCATTCGAAATAACGAGCAGGGGTATGATTCTCTACCGTGAAAAATGCGCAATATGCTGAATTTCGGATTCGATAAGTAACCAATACATCACTATATTCAGTCGAAGTAATGGGTTCAAATGAGATTTCCAATGGAAGGTAGGGAGAGGAGGGTACGGCAATTGCTGGGGAAATCATATCTAATCCGCCATCGTAATAAAAAATGTAGTTGTAATTACCCACATAACCGATCTCCGCAAGTTTTGCCGCATTGGGGGATTGTCGGGCCTTTTCTAGGGCATAGTTGAATCGATTTACGGTAATGATCGCATCTTCTTTGTCGTCCCCATCCAAATTTTGCTTAATAATAGACAAGCCATAACGTTCCGTTCCGGCAATGTTTAATTGTGCTTCTACATGACGGACAGCCCGGCTTCTCAAATCACCGCCTTCTTGGTTAGTGGGTTCTTTTGGTAATCCTGGATCATCCATGACTTCCTCATTTCCACAGGAGAACATCAAGGCACTAAGAGTAAGGATGGCGAGGAGTGCTTTCATTTTGCTAACAATTCATGCACTAAGCTTAGTGCTTTTTCAAGTTGGGTTTCTCGCGTGAGTAGACCCGTATCAAAAAGAACGGCATCTTCCGCCTGCTTTAAGGGACCAACAGCACGTTTTGTGTCGATTTCATCCCTTGAGGAAAGGTTGGCTTTAACCGCTTCCAAGGTAATGTCTGGCATATGCTTTCGCATTTCAATAAACCTTCGATGTGCTCGAATATCAAGGTCGGCAGTAACGAATATTTTTAAATCGGCTTGCGGAAATACCACCGTACCAATGTCTCTGCCATCCATTACAATACCACCGTTCGCTCCCATCTGGCGTTGTAAATCCACCAGTTTAGTACGGACCTCTGGGATTACGGCAACGAGCGAAACAAGCGCTGAAATCTCGCTGCTTCGAATGGGGTCATTGATGTTTTTACCATTTAACAATAAGGGACGGTCGTTTCCTTCTATTGGATCGCCAAATACTAAATGGACCTCGTCTAATCGGTTAATGAGTGCTTCTTCATGAATCGAATCATTACTATATAATCCATTGATATATGAAAAATAGGCGACGCCTCGATACATTGCTCCTGTGTCAATAAATACGTAGCCAAGTGCATCGGCTAAGGCTTTGGCCAAGGTGCTTTTTCCACTCGAAGCATAGCCATCGATAGCTATGATTAATTTACGGTCGTTCTGCATGCACGTCAAAGGTACTTATTTGAGCTCAAATAAGCGGTCTGTAACCCATCGTTTTGGCTTGTATTATTCGCGTACGAAGCGAATGATTTCTGCACGTTGTTGGTTGTATACGCCAATAAAGTAGCTTCCTGCAGCCAATTTGTGTGACATTTCAATGGTGTTTTTTGCCACTCCATTTACAGCACCTAATTGAAAGCTTGATACTAATTTGCCATCCGTTGTGAATAATTTACAATCTACCACATCTCCGATTACTCCTTGAATTTCTAATTCAAACACCCCTTGATTTGGATTTGGGTACAGTAAACTAACTTCAAATCCATCTTCATCTTCTAATCCTTGAGTTTCTTCAACAGTCACTTGCACGTTTCCAATGCACCCATTGACATCTTTTACAGATACCGTATAAGTTCCAGGTGCTAAATTGCTAAATAACACCCCTGAATAAAAGTTAATCCCATTGATGCTGTAGGTATACGGCATGTTTCCACCTGTTGCACTTGCTGTTACGGTTCCGTTCGCACCCGTTGATGGGGTAGACACTGCCGAGGCTATAATTTGAGTTGGCTCCACCACCGTCGTTTGGAATGTTTGAACACAGCCATTGGCATCTTGAGCACCAACGGTATATGTTCCCGCACCTAGATTATTAAAGGTACTCGCATTGCCATAGGCTCCTCCATTGATGTTATAGGTAAGCGCTCCGGTACCACCTGTTGCTGTTGCTATCACGCTGCCGTTCGTTTCTCCAAAACATGAAATAGCAGTAGGAACTGCATTTAATGAAATGGCAGACGGTTCCGTAATGGTGGCAGAAACTGTACCTACACAACCGTTCGCATCTTTTGCGTACAAGGTATAGGTTCCTGCAGTTAACCCAGTGAACGCATTTGATGCTTGATAGGTAACGCCATTTTGCGAATAGGTATACGCTGCTTGTCCACCTGAAGCACTGAGTTGAATGCTTCCATTATTTTGCCCGTTGCAAAGGATTTGAGTTGGGGTAGCGGTTGCCGTAATTGAAACTGGAGGATTCAAGGTAAAGGTTCCTTGTCCAGCACAGGCATTGGCGTCGTTAACGGTGTAATTGATTACACCCGCAGGTAAATTCGAAAATACCCCGTTTCCTTGAGTTGCCCCTCCATTAATCGAGTAGGTATATGGTCCTGTGCCTCCAGTAGCCGTAAGCGTAATTTGACCGTTACTTCCTGTACAACTTGGTGTGTTATTAATTACATACGCTACATTGAGTAGATTACCTCCAATCGTTAAGGTCATGGTAAATGCATCGTTGCATGCGTTTTCGTCTGGTGAAATTCCGTTAACCCCAGATGCTGTTATAACCACGGTGTTATTTCCCGAAACCAAGCCAGAAACAGTCACGAATATAGTATCCGTTGAATTCAAGGCATTCAATTGGTTAGAATTATATGATACACTCGTAGGTGCACCGTTTCCAACTTGCCATGTAAAGGTTCCTGTTGTAATCGGAGATGTTCCTAGATTTTGAACAATCACACCAAGTTGTGTGGTTGCTCCGCACAGCGTTGCTGGATTCACTACATAGGCATTCGTCACACTGGCATCGTTCACATCCGGGTTCATTTTTATTGCCGCCACGCGTGAACGAGTTGAGTTCGCATCGCGATAAACACCCGTATAGTAAAAGGTCTCTCCGTCAAAATCGTCAATAGCCATGTGGTGATAATCTCCCCATCGGGTATCGCTAGTTTTAGAAGATCCTCCGGCAATTATTGTAGTTTCTGCCATGGTCATTTGTCCAAGTGGATCACAAGGCTTTCGTCCAGTCATTTTAATCGACGGGAAATCACCCGCCGTATTACTCGACGTAGAATAGGCCATGATAATGTTTCCGTGTTTATCCATATTAATCGCTGGCATAAATCTGTTGGTTGTACCGGGCGCGTAGGTTCCCTCTTGATACAAGGTCCAGTTGGCAGCGGTACTTCCACTTGGGCGACGAAGTTCGCACCACCGAACACCTGAACGGTCACTTCCATTCACATCGGTTGATAGACAAGCAAGGATGGTTTGGTGGCCATTGAAAACACGCATAGGTGCTTTAAACATAACCGTTTCCCGCAGGGGGTCAAGTTTAACCGTAGTTCCAGGCTGCGGTATACAGGTAAAGCTGGTAAGACCACACAGTTTAGAGTCTATCTCTGCAATGGAAATGTCTTGGATTTTAGCTACGGTCGCCGTGGTATTGTTCCAATTGATGGTCATTTCCCATAATTCAATCCAATCGTTGGTTGGACTATCCGGAGAACCATTCGAATGTGATTCATCGTCTCGGTGACGAATAAATAAAGGTTTCATTCCAGCAGGTGCAGCAAGGTCTCCCTCGATATCAACCGGCGTGATGGATTGAAAGCCGAATCCATTGAGCGAATATCCAATAGGAATCCCAATGAACGGAGAAGCCGCTCCTGTTAACAGGTTACTTAATCTCATTGCATAAATACGTGGAGGTCCGCCCTCGTTGGTAGAAACTAAAAAGGCATCCGAGGTAGGAGAGAAGCCCCATTTTGGATAATCTGGAAAAGAAGGACAAGTAAATTGATAGGTATTGTATGCGCCTTGTGGATTACTCGTTTGTGACACGTGCAACAATAATTTATTCCCTGAATTAGAGAATTCCATTAAAAACCATCGGCGCGCAGGCTTGTAATACAGCACAATAGGATCTCCCAATCCTGATGGTCCGCCGAGGGATTGCATCGTTAGTGAGCTTGCAATCGTTGCACCCGTTAATTTATTAAAAATCCGATATACTGCACCACCGCCTGAATTTGTTGAAGCAATGGTTACCAAACTGTCTGCGTCTACGGTTGGATCGGGTGGAGACATGTTTTGACCAAGTCCGTTTCCTTGCCATACGACAGTAGCGCTGGCTGTTTTTTCTGTTGATTCATGTTGTTGCCAAACCCAGTC
>CANHSL010000114.1 GCA_947463385.1 Flavobacteriales bacterium | reverse complement strand
TACATTTTCTGTTTGCCTATGCAGTATATTTTCCGGATCCGTTAATAAGGCGCCCTTCATAAACATGATACTACAATATTCCATAAATGCATGAATCATGAGGACATTCTTTCCTTTCAGGGTATAACATGGAACCGACCACTTTACTTCTTCGGTGAGCATACATTCCGTTGCTAGATCCCGCATGCCCACTAAAATCGGGTGCCAGGTATGTACGGTGCAAGAAGGCGTACCTCCTTTGCTGCAGCGTCCACACCCGTCTAATAAATATTGATCTACGCTTGTTGCTTTTATCATGCGATAGATTTAATAATTCCTGCAGCCACGGTAGCATTCGTCTGGGCGTCAATCAGAATAATACGCTCTTTTTTAGCCACTATGCGTTCTATGAGCACATCGATGGGAGCCGATAAACTCATGTTAATGTGCTGGATATCATTCGGGTTGATTCGTTTAGGAAGGTCTATTCGTGCCAGGCGTTCCGCGGTACCTCTCCGAAGTATAAACTCCATGGTGCCCGGCTCCATGGCCGCCCCCATCCAGCAAAGTTCTACGGTACATTCAGTACACTGCAATGGTGCTTCTACACCCCATTGTTGTCCGCGTTCCACGACATTAATATCAGATACCTGCAAGGTGACTTGGTCTCCTGGCGCTGCAACTGCCGTTGGGATTCCGTTCACATAGCATTCCTTAATTTCCAGGGTTTGCGTTCCGCGATGCCAGGTTTTTTTAATATCTATTGTTCCTTGCAGCAGTTTCCCGTAGGCCGTGCCCCCGTATATTCCTTGTATTTCCAAAAGAGGCATAGCGTTGAGCATATCAGTTGGCGGTGTAATCGACTCAAGGCATTCAATAACGGATGGCCCCGTATACCACGTCATAGCCTGGGTACTTTTCACCACATTTTCTCCAGCTAAGGCACTAATCGGAATCCAATGCAGGTGTTGGTTTTCTTGGGGGTTGAGCACAGCCTTCACCTCGGATTGTCGCTCCAAAAATACGGCCTGTTCAAAACCAACGGCATCCATTTTATTTACGGCAACAATCAAATGCGTTATCCCAAGCGTTTCCATGATTTCGAGGTGCTTTCTCGTTTGTGCTTCGATGGGTTTTAGTGCATCAATGAGCACCAAAGCTACCTCACATGCTGAGGCCCCTGCATACATGTTTCGGGTATATTCCTGATGCCCGGGCGTGTCTACTAGAATATACTTCGTATGCTTGGTAGTGAAAAATTTATAGGCGACATCGATGGTGATTCCCATGCTGCGTTCTGCGCGCAAGCCATCGGTTAACAAGGCCAGGTTTGGCACACCTCCCCCCTGCTCCGTGAGCTGATGTAGGATATCTACAGAAATGGAATCACTGTCTAAGAGCAAGCGACCCAGCAAGGTACTTTTCCCATCATCCACATTACCGCACGTAAAAACCTTCAGTATTCGCATCGTTGTTTTCCCTTAAAAATATCCTTGTCGTTTTCGATCCTCCATTCCCGCTTCACTGATGCGGTCATCCAAGCGGGTTGCTCCTCGCTCAGAAATTTGACTTTGATTCAATTCCGCTATGACTTCTTCCACCGAACTTGCCCTGCTCGGAATTGCCGCCGTACAGGTCATATCGCCGATGGTTCGAAATCTTACACTACACTCTACCAATGCATCCGTTGATTCTAATCGCACATATGGATTATACGCCATCAATGCGCCATCAGGGAGTTCTAAGCAGAGTCGTTCATGTGCAAAATACAAGCTTGGTAAGGCGATTTGTTCTCGCTGGATGTAGTTCCACACGTCAAGTTCAGTCCAATTCGAGAGCGGAAATACGCGCACATTTTCGCCGGGATTTATTCTGCCGTTTAACATGTTCCAAGGTTCCGGACGTTGACTCAAGGGATTCCACGTTCCTTCTTGGTCGCGAAAGGAGAATATCCGTTCTTTGGCCCGCGCCTTATCTTCATCCCGTCTACCTCCTCCAATGCAGGCATCGATATTCAGTTCATGTATGGCATCCAAGAGAGCAAAACTCTGCATGGCATTTCGTGAAGGGAATTTCGCCTTTGGTTCGGCGATCTCACGTTTGCGCATCGCTTCAGCTACGGATCGAACTTCGATGGACAAGCCCATCGTATGCACAAGTTCATCCCGAAAAGTTAAGGTTTCCGTGAAATTATGACCGGTATCAATGTGCAATAAGGTAAAGGGAATGGGATTGGGAGCGAATGCTAAGCGAGCCAGATGAACCATGCAAATACTGTCCTTCCCCCCACTAAACAGCAGCACAGGACGCTCAAATTGAAACGCAGTTTCGCGTAAAATTTCTATGGCTTCTGTTTCGAGATATTGGAGATGATCCACCTTGTTTTTTTTACAAAAATAAAAAAAGCCCCGCTTGCGCAGGGCTCTATCTTGGTTGGTTGATGGACTAATTTAAGACCTTAGGTGCAGCAGCAAGAATTTCAGGCGCTGTTTCTGCCTCGAATTTCTTGAAGTTCGTTACAAACTTTTCCGCAAGACGTTCTGCCGTAGCGTCGTATTCCTCCTTGTTTTCCCATGTATTTCGTGGGTTAAGTAGTTCCGAAGGCACCCCTTCGCATGCCGTAGGAATAGCTAATTCAAACATGGGTAGGGTTTCAAAATCCACCGAATCAAGCTTACCTTCTAAGGCTGCGGTGATCATGGCTCGGGTATATGAAAGTTTCATTCTACTCCCTACCCCATAGCTACCACCGGTCCAACCGGTATTGATTAACCATACGCGAATATCTGTCCCTGCTAATTTATCTCCTAACAATTTTGCATATTTCGCGGGATGCAGTGGAAGAAATGCTGCGCCAAAACCTGCTGAAAACGTAGTGGTAGGTTCGGTAATTCCAACCTCTGTGCCCGCGACTTTCGCGGTATACCCTGACATAAAGTGATACATAGCCTGCGCGGTGCTTAGGCGAGCAATTGGAGGTAACACGCCAAAGGCATCGGCCGTTAAAAAGAAAATGTTTTTAGGTGCTGTTCCAATGGAAGGACGCGCGATGTTGTCGATATGAAAGATCGGATACGAAACACGGGTATTTTCTGTAATTGATCCATCGGCATAATTCGGCTCGTTGGTTCCTTCATTAAAGCCAATGTTCTCTAGTAGCGCGCCTGGCTTGATGGCGTCAAAGATTTGAGGTTCTTTTTCACGACTCAAATCGATGGTTTTAGCGTAACATCCGCCTTCAAAATTGAACACCTCATCGTGTGCCCAACCGTGCTCATCGTCACCGATTAAGCGGCGATTCGGATCGGAAGAAAGTGTTGTTTTTCCGGTTCCAGATAAGCCAAAGAAAATCGCAGTATCGTTGTCTTTACCAATGTTAGCAGAGCAATGCATGGAAAGGACATTCTTTTGATGCGGAAGAATAAAATTCAAGGCGGAAAAAATTCCTTTTTTAATTTCTCCGGTGTATCCAGTTCCACCAATTAAAATCATTTTGCGTGTAAAATTCAAAATCGCAAAATTAGCTTGTCGGGTACCGTCCACGGCGGGGTCTGCTAAAAACCCGGGAAGGCAGATAACATGCCATTCTGGATTGAAGGTATTCAATTCCTCTGTGGAGGGGCGCAAGAACATGTTGTATGCGAATAAATTCGACCATGGATATTCTGCAACTACCCGAAGATTTAATTGGTATGTCGGAGAAGCGCAAGCAAAGGCATCACGGATGAATAAATCTTTACCTTCAGCGTAAGCGCGCATTTTGTCAAATAATCGATCAAAGGCATCCGAGGCAAATGGAATATTAACATCACCCCACCATACAGCATCTTCGGTTAGAGCATCCTTTACAATAAATCGATCTTTTGGGGACCTTCCGTTGAATTTACCCGTATCAATGGCCAGTGCACCGTTTGTAGCTAGTTTACCTTGTCCGCGCTCAAGCGTGGCACGAACCAATTCGTCCGGTGCTAAATTCCAATATTCTGCCGAAGCGTTTTTAAATCCTAGGGATTTTGTTAAATCGGAATGTGTTCCGAGCGTACCAACTTTCGACATAGGCGTTTTATTGAAAATTCTTTGGCAAAGCTACATGAAATGAACAGAGAAAAAAGTTAAAAAGCATCGGTATTTACTAACACAGCGTGCATATTTCTGTGGAGAAAATAAATTGTGAAATGTCTATTTTTTTTGTATATTCAAGTAAGTGTCAAACATACACTTTCAACACCTAATTGAATCGAATAGAATGATTAAATTCGTAGTCATGAAAAAGCGAACGCTATTTACTATCGTTGTTGCATGTATTACATTACTTGGTGTATTTGCATGGAAGGGCCTTGACGCTCCCATAAAACCGCAAGCTCAAAATCAATGGTTAAGTGAACCGTTTCAGGGCATAACAGCTTATGATGAACTCATGCGGGCTATTGATACGCATGTGGTTTGTTTAAAAAACAACCAGTGTTTACCGTTAAATGATTTAAACGCAGCAACTGTTTATGTGAGTCTTGGAGGCAATTCTGATGCATTTCATCAAGGAATTAAACGGTTTTCAGATGGACGATTCATTCAAGTCTTTGCTGAGGAGGAACTGGATCAATTGGATACCTTGAAGGCAGATCGCATTATTTTAAGTTTACATCCGGTGCATCCGGATTCGCTTGCAATCAATGGGTGGATATGGGAAGCTCTGCGGCGTATTCCTGCCGCCAAGGAACGAATTGTGCTGACCTTTGGTAAAATCCCACCACAGATGACTACGCTGTTAAGCACATTCGATGGAATTTTGATGGCCCCTGAAAATCACACGCACATGCTAGACCGAATTTCTCAGCAGGTAATGGGTGCCATTCCAATTGAAGGGAAATTAAGACAAGGTCTTGGGGTATTTAAACGTGGGACGGGAATAAAAGTCCCAGTGAATGGTCGATTACGCTTTAGTACGCCGGAAGAATTAAAGATGCGAAGCTCAGATTTTAACCGCATCGATCAATTGGCTAAAAACGGGATAACTTCGGGCGCTTATCCGGGATGTCAAATTGTAGTGGCAGTAAAGGGCTCAATAATCTATCGTAAATCCTTCGGGAATTTCACCTATGAATCAACCTCAAAACAAGTCGAAAATGATGATGTTTACGACATTGCTTCGATAACAAAAATTGCTTCGTCCACCCTCATAGCCATGAAGTTACATTATGAAAAGAAATTGGACTTAAATGCATCGCTTGGTGGATATATTCCAGAGGTCACGGGAGAAACGCCATACCGAAGCATTATTATTCGGGAGATGATGTGCCATCAGGCAGGATTGGAACCCTTTATTCCATTTTACAAGCGTACCTTAAGCGAGGAGAAACCATTAGCCCCGTGGTATAGTAAAACAAGGGATGAAGAACACGGGTTAGAAGTAGCGAATGAACTGTTTCTAAAAACGGAATATAAGGACAGCATGTATGCTCGAATATTACGCAATCCCTTAAAGGAAAAGAACTATGTATATTCTGATTTATGTTATTATTTCATGCAACCTATATTTGAAAAAATCACCGGTGAGAAACAAGATCAATACGTCCGTATGCACATCTATTCCCTCATGGGACTTCGTTACATAAACTATAAACCGCTTTTATATTACACCAAGAGCCAAATTGTCCCAACGGAAAACGACCAATATTTTCGCAAGCAGTTGTTGCAAGGCCATGTACATGACCCAGGCGCTGCTATGTTGGGCGGAGTTGGCGGACATGCCGGCTTATTTTCAAATGCTACGGACTTGGCCGGTATTATGCAATTGTTCCTAAACAACGGTAATTATGCAGGACAGCAATTCTTCGATAAATCAACAGTAAATTATTTCACAAGTCCTCAATTCAAAGGCAATAAGCGTGGAATCGGTTTTGACAGGCCTTCTGCGGCTGGTGGTGGAACCTGTGACGAACTGGCCTCTCAACAGAGTTTTGGTCATTCCGGATTTACCGGAACCTTAGCTTGGGCCGACCCCAAGAATGAGGTGGTCTTTGTATTTTTATCGAATCGGGTTCATCCAAGCCAAGACAATTGGAAACTACGCGATATGGGCATTCGTACAAACATTCAGCATGTGGTGTATGAAATAGTTAATGCGCGCTATGGGAAGTAGGTAAAAGGACTTAAGGACTTAAAGACATAAGGATTTAAGGATT
>CANHSL010000113.1 GCA_947463385.1 Flavobacteriales bacterium | reverse complement strand
GCTTTTTGGGGTGAATAGCACTGTTCCATCGTTGCTTGTTTAGCCATGTGATACCCTAATTTCGGGGCTTTACCGGTAACACGTGCGAAGATCGAACTAAAAAAGCCAACGGAATAAATTAAGAAATTTGGAATTTGTTTCAGGGTGAATGGAATTCCACGAACCGCACATGCTTTTTTAAAGAACTGTTCAAAAGATAAGTTCTCATTACCCGCGATATAGCAGGAACCGGATGTTCCCATAATTAATGCATTAACCGCAGCTACAGCGACATCCTTGGAGGCAACAAAATTTTTCATCCCTGAAGTGTAGCCAGGCAGCGAGCCCTTAAATAAGGCCATCAGCATTTTACCAGATGAAGGACCCGAATCAAATGGACCGATCATAAAGGTTGGATTTATTACGACAGCAGAAAGTAGTCCAGCCTTACATTGGTCGATTAAATAACGTTGTGCTTTATATTTACTATCCACATAATCCATTTGATAAGCCTCGCCATTAAAAGGCGTTTGCTCATTTCCGGGTTCCGAAACCGAACCATGTCCGAAAGAATTTGCAGTACCAATCTGAACGAATCGTTTAACCTTGAATCTTTTACACGCCTCTACGAGATGCTCCACCGAATCATAATTTACCTTCCAAATTATTTCGCTTCTGCGAGGCCAAATTTGCGTTGAAGCCGCCACATTAATGACATAATCACAGCCCTCCACCGCTTGATGCAGTGATTCAGGCTCTAATAGGTTTCCGTAACAATATGACACATCTAAGCCTTCTAGTACGCTTACGACTCTTCCGGGAAGCACCATTACACGAACTTCATACCCTTGCGCTAGCGCCTCTCGGCATATGCTTGAACCAAGCATACCATCTCCCCCTGTAATTAAAACCCTCATCTCAATTCAATAATATGTTGAAATTGCAATTTATAGTCATCTACTAAATTGACCATGGCATTAAAGTACTTGTTACGCTCCTTAGTATTCACCTGACTTATTAGGCTGGAATTAGCGATTTGACAATCTAAAATTCCCCAAGAATCTTTCACGTAGTGCTCATCCGTGGTATGTAGATAATTCATGATGTTATGCGTCAAATAAACCCCTTTTTTCTTGGCCCCTTCATAATAAAAGGTGGTATCCATGTTGATGGTATCATTAAGATATAAGGATAAATCTGAACCTGACGCTGGCACTTCTGTACCAAAAATAAATTTTTTACCTACTTCCGCTTGATGCTTGTAATGATCCAACCAACGATGAACCCGATCAGCTAAAAACAAGGCATACTGTGGGTCCTTGAAAAAATCAGATTCAAGATAATATAATACTTGCCTCAAAAATCCCCGCATCATTTCATGGTCAATTATTTCAACGGATGGAATCCGATTGTACGCTTGAAGTATTTCTCTACCCAAGCTAAATGCATCTCTGCTAATCTTCTCATGATCAAATTTCCTGTCTTTAAACTCAGGCAACAGCAAGTGCGTTTTCGCCCAAAAAAACAACCTAAACCGCACCAGTTGCGGGAAATTCAAGGCTTGAAAAAAATGCACATTATTAATACTAAAGTACAATTTAGCATCATTGATAGACCGCAATCTCCCGAGGCCGTTTAATATTCCTTCTAAATACTTTTCAATGGTGAAATCCCCTTGATTTAATTGAAGATACGTAAACAAGGCATTCCCGGACTTGATTTCCATTAGTGCATCAAACGAAATATTGAAGTGAACACATAGTTTTCTAACCTCTTCGATGGTCATTAATGTTTCTAAACGTATTCTTCGATACACCGCATCCGTACTTAAGGAGAGCACATCCGAAACAACCAAACCGAGCGTCTCATCTTCTCGTAAGGTGTGTTTTATAACCTCAAACAGCTTTGATTGAATTCCTGAAATCACTTGATTAAATACGCTTAATTACAGCGCGAAGTTAAGACTATTCAGTGAAATATACGCGATGTACTCGTTCGGAAATACCCGTCATCACTTCATACGGAATAGTATGCATGAGGTTTGATAAGCGTTCCAAGGAAGTAATATCGTCAAAAACAACCACCTCATCCCCTTCTTTAACATCAGGAACTGATGAAACATCAACCATCATCATATCCATACAAATCATGCCTACGGTAGGGCACCATTGGCCCTGAATCGTTACCCCTCCTTGACCATTGCTCAATGCCCGTGAAAAACCATCCCCATAGCCCAAAGGAATGACAGCAATTTTCAAATCTTGTTCGGCAATAAAACTCCGAGCATAACTTACACTTTCTCCTTTTTTAACCCATTTAACTTGTGATACCACACTTTTCCATGCCAGCACAGGATCTAATTGATGCTTTATGTGGGAATTCGTTAACCCGTACATACCCAAACCAAGCCGTACCATATTAAAGTGAGCCTCTGGATAATTCACTATGCCTTCTGAATTTGCCATGTGGCATAACAGTTCGTGTGAAATTTGTGACTTCACCATACGGATTACCGCTTGAAATCGGTCAATTTGCGCAAGACTAAATGCCCTGTTTTCTACTTCGTCGGATTCTACAAAATGTGAAAAAACACCTTTTATATAAATTTCCGGTTGAGTTTGGCAGACTTCTAATAACGATTTTATTTCATTCGGCTCAAACCCTAGGCGGCGCATACCGGTATCTACTTCCACATGAATTGGATATCGATTTATATCTTGTTCAATTAATACACGAATGAAAAGGTCCAATTGATTAAACGTGAAAATCGTGGGTTCTAATTGATAGGCAATACATTCCGAATAACTTTCAGGATCAGGGTTTAATACTAAAATTGGCAGCTTAATTCCATGTTTTCTTAACGCTACCCCTTCTGATGTAAAGGCAACGCCAAAATAATCAACGCCCTGCGCTTCCAAAAACTCAGCCAATCGTTTTAAGCCAGAACCATAGGACTGTGCTTTGACCATAGCCAATAAGTTTACGCCAGCTTTCAAGCGATTCTTGAATGTAACAAGATTGTTTCTTAAAGCCGATAAGTTAATCTCTAAGGTGGTCTGATGTTGTTGCTCCCTCAAGCGCGCCGCAAATTTCTCCATGCCGGCTTTGCGCGTTCCTTTGAGCAGTACGATGGAACCATCTGGAACAGAAGCAGGTAGGTTTTCTGGCAAGTCTATAAACACAAAATCAGGATGATATGGCGCAATAAGCGCTTGAATTTGCTTTTTTTTATCTAACGAATTTTCGTCTAATCCCACATAAATACAATGTGGTCTACTTCGACCAAAAGAGGATAAATATTCTAATGAAAATCGAAACGCGTCCAGATCCAAATTATAGGTGTCATTAACAACAATGGTGTTGTTTTTTCCATTAAATGTTTCGAGTCGCAGGGCTAAACGCCGAAAGGTTGAAACTTGCTCCGCAATGTAATTAGATTGTAAGCCTAAATGTTTAGCAAAGCCAATGGCAATTGCCGCAGACTTAATAGAAACTTGGTCTTTAAACGCTACATGCATTAACTCCGCTTGCGCAAATTCCTCATCCAGAAGAAAGATTCCTTTTTCACGTGTCGGATAAGCCTCTCCACTAAACGCAAAAGGGGTCTGAGAAAGAAAGGTCTGGAGCTCATGGTTTATGGTGGGGTCATTAAAAAATCCAGTTACAATTAAATGCGTTGGATTAATGATCCGGTAAAGTACTTCAAATTCTCCCGGGCTTGAGACTCCCACTTCAATAATTCCAAGTGTGGCGTTACTCGATAATGCCAAAAGGGATAAGGGAACACCAAGTTGAGAATTATAGCTTTTTGGACTACGAACGACATGAAACACGGATTTAATAATTTCATAAAGCCATTCCTTAACCGTTGTTTTCCCGTTCTTTCCTGCGATTGCAACAATGGGATAAGTAATCGAACTTCGATGCTTACTCGCAATTAATTGAAGGGCATGAATAGGATCCTCAACCACTAAATACACGGCATCCTCATGAACAATCGAAGGAGCTTGTGTAAGCAGAAACACGCGAATGTTTTGTTGGTAGGCGTCTTCTACAAAATTCTCGCCCGATCTAAAACTCCCTTTAAGTGCAATAAAACACCCGTTTTTAGCTCCAAAAAGCGTACGCGAATCAATGCTTACAAAATCAATAGGCAACACGCCTTTACCAAGGACTTTTTGGGGTTGAATCCAATCAATAAAATCGGTAGTAAGGTAATTTAATTTCAATGCACGGCAAGGTTAAAACACGAACGGCACAAGGGTTTATAACGTTCTACTGCCCCTACCAATACCTGTCCGGATTCATCGGAAAATCGATAAGAAAACTGGGCTAAGTTTCCGCAAGATACACAGATTGCGTGGACCTTAGTTACGTATTCAGCAATGGCAAGTAAAGACGGCATCGGACCAAACGGATTACCCAGATAATCCATGTCCAATCCTGCACAGATTACACGAATCCCACGGTTTGCTAAAATAGAACACACGTCAACAATTCCGTCGTCAAAAAACTGTGCCTCGTCAATTGCTACGATGCGTTCATCGGTCACAATATTCAAAATATCAGAAGCATTGGATACCATAATCGCTGGTGCAGCAGTTCCCTGGTGGCTTACCACATCATCCTCACTATATCGGTTATCAATTTCAGGCTTGAACAAAATCATTTTTTGATTCGCAAATTGGGTTCTTTTCACCCGCCGAATTAGCTCTTCTGTTTTTCCAGAAAACATTGAACCACAAATCACTTCAACCCACCCATTTATTTTACTTTCCGTTGGAAATTGTTCTAGAAACATATGTCTGTTGTTTTGAACAAATTTAATTGAATTAAAACTTAGTTTGATGTTAAATGCAATGACTTAAGCAAGTAAATTTGTTCACACACTTAAATAAATTGTTAATAATATGGAATCATTAAGCAAGAGATTACTCGATGAAATTAAAGGGTTTACTACGGGTCCAGGAGATGCAAAATCATTAGATAAAGCAATCGCTACGGCACATGAGCTAATTGAAAAACTATATATTCTTCGGTATAAATCGTATGAGGCTGGTATATTCAAAGAAATACCGAATGAAATTCCAGAATTTGATTTGGCCGGGGTTAGCATCGAAGAAAAACACATAGAACATATTACTCCAACCGTTCCAACACCAGCGGAACAACTGTTTGATTTACCAAACGATGAAGAAGAAGGGATGCACCTTAGTGCGCATGAAGATCAGTCCGAATTACCCCCTTTGGATGACATTGAACCAAGAGTTGAAGAAGAACTGCCAAGTGTAGAAGAAGAACGACCTATTGCTATAGAACCTGTCATTCAAGCTGAGATTCCACTTGAGCCCCTAGTTGTTTCAACACCCTTGGCGTTGAACGCACTTATTTCAATATCACACGGTAAACATGAAAAAATCGATAAGTTTAATGGCAATTATTCATTAAAGGAAAAAATCACATTTATTAATGAATTATTTAACGGTTCTAGTGAATCGTTTGCTTCTGCTGTAAAACAGATCGACTTGCATGCAAGTATGGATACGCTTATGCCAACCTTGAATTACCTTTCCGCTACGCACACTTGGACGAACGCAAATCAAGAGGCGCTCGGCAAGTTTATTGAGAAAGTAGTAGCGAAATATGCATAAGCAGGTATTCCTTACATTAAGTCTCCTTACCGCGTTATGGAATTCGGCGCAAAGCCCAATAACGGCATACGCTAAAAAAATCACAACGACACTTTGTTCTCCTGAAATGGAAGGACGAGGATATGTTAATGACGGATGTAAAAAAGCCGGGATATTTTTAACAAGTGAATTTGAACGAATCGGATTAGTGCCATTAAATGGGTATTCGAATCAATCGTTTTATCTCAATGTAAACACCTTTCCGGGTAAATGCAAGGTTCGGGTTAATGGACGAAAACAAGAACCTGGGGTGGATTACCTTGTTCATCCAAGCAGCAGTGCTTACCGCGGCAAATTAAAGTTAGTTTACTTAAGTGCCGCTGAGGTCATCAAATTCCCATTTGGAAAAAATCTAGAAGACCATGCCGCGATTGCTTTTATTGCCCAGAAAGGATTGGCTAAGGACACCCTTAAGATGGTCAAAGCCAAATTAGAGAAACTCGCACGAATCAACACCCCTGTGGTAGAATTCACGAACGAAAAACTAACCTGGAGTGTGTCTTCCGAAGCCTTTAAGTTTCCTTACATACAGGTAGTTGATTCATCAATTAGCGTG
>CANHSL010000112.1 GCA_947463385.1 Flavobacteriales bacterium | reverse complement strand
TCTGGCAATGGCGTGTACGACGGCGCAGAAATTCAAGAGGCCGTGCTTACCTTATTGGCCATCGATGAAATGGGTTGGAAGGCAGTATGTATTTCTGTTGATAAACCGCAACATCACGTAATAAATCACCTGACCGGGGAGGTCATGGATGAATCAAGAAACATGCTCGTTGAAGCGGCTCGAATTGCACGTGGAGCGATTACCCCCATTGATGCGATTAGTCCAGCAGACATAGATGCCTTGGTAATCCCAGGCGGATTTGGGAGCGCAAAAAATTTTACAAACTGGGCCTTCGACGGTCCCTCTGGGACGATATTACCGGAAGTAAAATTACTGCTGGTAAACATGGTTAATGTAGGAAAACCCATTGTTGCACTCTGTGTAAGTCCTGTTGTAGTAGCCAAGGCATTCGAAGGTTCAACCATACACCCTACCCTGAGTTTAGGAAGTTCGGCCGAACCTTCACCGTATGACATTCAAGGGTTTAATGCAGGATTAGAACAAACCGGAGCGGTGGCAGCAGAACGGACCATTCGTGAGGTTCTTATAGATCCAGCGAATCGAATCATTTGCGCCCCCTGTTATATGATGGAGGCACGAATCACAGAAATACACGCCAACATAAAGCAAGCGTTGAGGGCCTTAAACGAGCTAGTTTGAGTATCAATCCAGAGAAATATAACGAATGGGCTGCCCAACGCAAAGCATATAGCGAAGGATTAACAGCAACGCAGCTCTTCCCGAAATTAAGAACGGGCGATCGGGGTGCGCTTGCCTCCGCCATAACCTTGATTGAAAGTACCAATCCGAACCATCGAAGGGAAGCCAATGCCTTAATAACGCTTTGTATTCCCCACAGTGGGAACTCCTGGCGTATTGGAATCACCGGGGTACCTGGCGTTGGAAAAAGCACCTTCATTGAGGCGATCGGACATGAACTATTGAACCAAGGACATCGGCTTGCCGTAATGGCCATTGACCCCAGTTCGAGCATTAGCGGCGGTAGTATACTTGGCGACAAAACCCGCATGGAATCCTTGTCTATGCGAGACGATGTGTTTATTCGTCCTACGGCGACGGGAAAAACGCTGGGGGGTGTAGCGCAGCATACCCGTGAAACCATCATATTGTGTGAAGCCGCAGGCTATGACATCATCCTTATAGAAACGGTTGGTGTTGGACAAAGTGAAACGGTGGTTCATTCCATGGTAGATTTTTTCTTGCTGTTAATGCTTTCTGGCGCGGGCGACGAGTTACAAGGAATCAAGCGCGGGATTATGGAAATGGCTGATGGCATATTAATTACCAAGGCAGACCAAGGGAATGAGCAGGCAGCAACCCATGCTAAGCGCACCTATCAGAATGCCCTGCATTTGTTTACGGCCAAGGATAGTGGTTGGATTCCCAAGGTGGAATGTATATCTAGCCTAGAAAAAACCGCGTTGAATCATCCCTTAAGCTGGTGGAAATCCTATTTTGATGAATGCACACAGTCGGGGTATTTGAGTCATAAACGTAAGGCGCAGGATTTGCGCTTTTTTGAAGAGAGCTTTCAGCAGCAACTCAGTCAATTTATGGCGAATAACGAACAGATTCATAAGGGGTATAAGGACTTACAATCCCAGGTACTTGACGGAAGATGTTCACCCTATGAAGCAGCAGATCACTTATTACATTTAATTACCACAGCACATGGAAACCTTTAAAATAACTGGTGATTACATCGAACTCATTGCCTTATTGAAAGCAACGGGCATTGCAGAAACGGGCGGACACGCCAAGTACTTGGTGGATGAAGGCGAAGTAACGCGTAACGGCGAAACCGAAACAAGAAAACGCGCCAAACTTATACCGGGTGATGTAATCCGTGTATTTGAACATGAAATAAGCATAGCATGAGAACGGTGTTTACGGCATTGCTGGGGTTCATTGCTTTACATAGCACTTACATATTGGGACAGGCAAAAACACCTAACACGCCATCGTGCATATACATCCCAAACAACATCAGCGTACGTTGCGACGACTACAACAAGGATTTTACCTTGGAAATAAGTAGCGCTGGCGAATGCCACATTCAAAAAATGGAAGTATTCTCAAGGTGGGGAAACATCTTGTTTTCAACGGAGGTTTCACCGTTGGAATGGTATGGCGGAAAAGAAGCCGCAGGGACATACAATGTGGTGGTTACGTATTCAGAAGAAGCTGGAGAAATAAAAACTAGCACGCAGTCGGTCTATTTGATTAAGTGATGCTGGGTAATTCTAAAACCTTAATTTAACCTGATTAAATAACCTAGAAAAGGAAAAAAATGAAAAAATTTATGCTGAATATCCAATTAGATGGATTGGATAACGAAACAAGAATTAAACTGCTTCCAAAAGAACAGGAAATGGTTAAAGCCTTGGAAGAACAAGGGACCATTGTTGAAACCTTTATTAAACTCGATATGTCTGGGATATTTATTGTCATGGCAGCAACCGATACGGAAGAAGTACATTCAAAACTTTCAACCTTGCCGTATTACCCTTACATGAAAATTGAAATTATTCCTGTGCGATTTGATAATAGCATTAATCAATAGCACCTTTGTTGAAATTAATCATCATGTCTTTTCAAGCATATATTGACAACATTAAAGCCAAGTCAGGGAAAACACCGGCTGACTTTAAAAAAATGGCAACGGAAAAAGAATTAATAATAGATGGAAGTCTAAATCCGAAGATTAAAGCAACTGAAATAACAAATTGGCTTAAAGAAGAATTTGAGTTAGGTCATGGACATGCTATGGCCATTTATGCCACATTTAAAGGGAAAACCGAATAAGGAAAAAGAACGCGCTAGTTAATTGCTGCTTGCGGCATAACTGTTTTTGGCGTTTGAATTAATGTTTTATGTAGTTTAGGCAGTAATTAAACAACGAGGCATGGACAGACGGCACTTTTTAAAACAATCATCCTTATTGACCATTGGAGGGATTTTATTACCTTCTACCCTACTCACTACGTGCCGAAAAGAAACTTTATTTGAAGACGTAACTTATGACGGGAAAGTTATAATCATTGGTGCGGGTGCCGCGGGGTTGTATGCTGCATATATTTTAAAGTCAAAAGGAATAGATTTTCAAATATTGGAAGCTTCTTCAACCTATGGTGGAAGACTTGGTAAGCTGACCGGTTTTGCCAATTTTCCAATTGACACTGGGGCACAATGGCTACATGGTGAAAACAGTATCTTAGGAGATTTAATCAAATCGTCAAAGACGAAAATCACGCGCGATGATAGTGAAACAAAATTTTGGTTCAATAACCAACTCATAGATGCATTACCTCAAAACACTAATATATTTGAAGGCGAAGAATTACCAGACATTTCCTATGAAGCGTATGCCTTGCAAAATGGATTAGGTAATGAATATAAATACATTATTGAGAATATTGCAGGTGACCAAGGAGCCGCAGCTTCTCACCTATCTGTTTATGGAAATAATAAAGACGAAGAAAATTGGAGTGCTGGAGATGATGATTTTAAATTTGAGGAAACCTTCTTTGATTTAATTGATAAGGAAATAGGAAGTCAAGTAAAGGATCAAATTCTAATAAATACAATTATTACAAAAATTGATTATTCGCAATCAGAAATCAAATTAACAGATAGTAATAATAACACATTCAATGCAAATAAAGTCATTATTACCGTCCCTATTTCTATACTTAAATCAGGTGACATTCAATTTATTCCTGCGCTTCCAATTGAAAAAACAACGGCATTTTCGAAAATAGGAATGGATGCTGGAATGAAGGTATTTTTAAAGTTTAGCAATAAATTCTTTGATCAAAATATCATTGGTGGGTCAGTTTGTGCTGCTTATGCCGATGACAGTATAGGCAAAGCACAAAACGATAACATACTGCTTGCCTTTATTATGGGAAACCAGGCCGAATATTTGACATCATTAGGAAGCGATGTAGCAATTACAGCCGCACTACTACAAGAATTGGATTTGATGTATAATGGACAAGCGACGGCATCCTTTATCGCGTCACATGTTGAAAACTGGACCACAAACCCCTTCGTTAAAGGCGCATATTCTTACAGTACCGTTGGGATGGGAGATGCCCGAAAAACCGCGAGTCAAGCACTAGGTGAAAAACTATATTTTGCAGGGGAAGCAATGAATACTAATGGGCATCATCAAACGGTTCATGGTGCCATAGAAACAGGTTATAGAGAAGTAATTAATATGCTAACTGATATCAAAAAATGAAGTCAAAAGTTTTATCAATTGTCTTGCTAATACACCTTGGCTTCGCTTCAGCTCAAGAATTTCAAATTGATGCTTCTTATAATTATCTATATTCTAAACAGTGGGACAAGGCAATCCAAACCTACAACGTTAGCCGACCCTGGTTGACAGAAAAACAACCTTTATTAATTCACGGATTCAATTCTTCTTTATCGTATATTTTTAACTCGGTTGAAGCGGTGAATCATGGAATTAACTTGTCCTATACCTTTGTTAGAAGTTCTGCAGCGAATGATAATATAGAAAACAACCTATATCTTCATTTTTTAAGCGTAGGATACCTATTTCATTACCAAAGAAATGAAAAACTAAGGGGCATTTATACGGATTTAATTGTTTCAGCAAAATTAAGTGGCTTGTATAGAACGATAAATGGAGAACCTTTTGTTTACAGTGAAACCTACTCAAATGCCTTTGGTATAGGTGGTGATATCCGTTTAAAACTTGGATATTATATACCCTTGAAAAATACTATGTATTTATCACCTTTTATTTCAAGTGCATGCACACCTTATTTATATTCACCGAATAGCGAAGCTGTGATCAATCAAACGAAAGGGCTTACAAGTAACCCTTGGACCGCCCTGTTAACGAATCAGATTGGCTTAACATTTCATTTAAAATAATAAGCAGGCAGTCTATTTGATTAAGTGATGTTGGGTTCTGCCAAGTTGAGCAGCGCATAAGGCAGTATGCCATCCAATATGTTCAGTTTCATTGCGTTAGGGAAATCGTAAAAAAATCCCCTATGGAAATAGAAATCATCAAAAACAGCATCCACGAGCTCAGAGGCAAACGCATCATTTTAGACTTTGAATTAGCGAAATTATATGAAGTAGAAACGAGGGTGTTGAAGCAAGCAGTCCGCAGAAATATAGAAAGATTCCCCGAAGATTTTTTATTCACCCTAACCTTAGATGAATGGAATGCGATAAGATCACAAATTGTGATGTTTAACAAAGGCAAAGGAAACTTTCCAAAATATTTACCCTTTGCGTTCACAGAACAAGGCGTCGCAATGCTTAGTGCTGTTTTAAATTCAACTCGGGCAGTTCATACCAGCATCTCCATCATGCGCGCTTTTGTGATGATGCGGCAATGGGCCATTACTTTAATCGCAGACTTCGATACGCATGCCCCGGCATACTACTCAGCCTGCTTTAATTCCTGGTGGACTGAGTGCCCAGAAGGGGTGTACTGAAGGCCATCAACCAACAATCCGCACGAAAGGAAATTGGTTTCAAAAATTAAATTTCCTCCCTCAATTCCTTCGCGAAAGGGAGGATAATGTTGGTTGACTTTATTTTAACCAGTAAATCAAATTTTTCCTTTCAAGCTAAAAGAAAGGCACGAAACCAATCCCCTACTTTTTTACCACAAAAAAGTAGCAAAAAGCTCGGTGCTGAGTTTAAGGAACTGCGCTCCACTCCTGAAAACTGACCTTTTCGGTGATTTTTCAACTTCCTTAAGGTGCCCAGTTTACAGTTCGATTCTCTTGTCCCTTAAACAAGCACCAAAAAAATGCAAAAACTATTTTTTATTTCGGCCGTGGGATGTTCCGTTTTCAGCGCTGAACTAAGCTTCGTTTTTTTGACAGAAGTCGAAGAATCACCGTCAAAACAGATGCTTAGGAGGTGATGAAATGGTTCGGACCTATTACAAAGCCTACAAACCAAAAACATGGTTATTTGAGGGGCAGATTCCAAATACCAAATACTCAGAAAAAAGCCTAGAAAATGTCCTCAAACAAAGTTTAACTAAGGCGAAAATAACCAAGAAGGTTACTTTATATTGGTTGCGCCACAGCTATGCTACCCATCTTTTGGAAAGCGGCACGGACTTGCGTTACATTCAAGAACTTTTGGGTCATTCAAGTTCTAGAACAACAGAGATTTATACACATGTAAGCACGAAGAGTTTACAGCAAATCCGTTCACCG
>CANHSL010000111.1 GCA_947463385.1 Flavobacteriales bacterium | reverse complement strand
TCCCAATCCACGTTGGTTGCTCCGGCAATTACTATGGTTCGAAGTACCGCGCCAAGGGTGTCAAGTTCGAAAACTACAGCGCCTGAACCAGAATCATTAAAGGTATAGAGGAAGTCCCCGATTCGAATTAAGCCAGAGTTTTCTTGAAGTACATCGCTTAGGTTATTTACTAAACTTAAGGTGTAATTTGTGGTGGAATAAATACAACTCCCATCATTGATGGATGCGTTTACGTCATAATTGGTTGCTTGCGGATCGGTACAACCCCATTGTGCTAAATAGGGGAAGGGTAGCCAGAGAAGTAGGATTAGAATAGTTTTGTAGGCCATGATACTGCTTCGTTCGCTGAAATAAGTTCGGATTCTAAAAGAAAGTTAATGGTGGGTTCTATCGCCGCCTTTAACTCCATGTCTTTTGTATTCCATGTGGTCTCTTTTAACCAAAGACTAACCTCAGGAAGCCGAAGATGGTACCTCCATGCGATGGACTCCGCTGTGTTCGAATCCGCGGCAATATCACGGGCTTGATCCTTCACAAGTTGAATGATCTTGTGAATAATGTCCGCATCCGCTGTAAGAATTTCTTCACGGCAAGCAATTACGAAACAGGGCCAAGGCGTGTCAACTTGCCCAATGCGCTGACAACTCCCTTTGTCTACAAAGGGCTGTGTGGTATATTTTTCCCAAAGAAAATAATCGGCCTCGTTGTTTTCTAAGGCCCAAATTCCGCCATAAACATCCCCAATCACATTAAAAGTTAACTGGTCCTTAATCCACTGTTCTTGTTGAGCAAGAACATACGACATCAGGTGGGACCCCGATCCATAACGTGAAATTGCAAAACGGTGAGTGCCTTCGCTTCCTTTTGGATTCCGATTTGCAGGGACATGGATACCCCATTGAAGTGGAGAACTTACATAGATGTCTACAATCTTGGCTTTTGTACCTTGTAAAATTGCTTTGCTAATTCCTTCCGTTAGTAATACGGCAATATCTAGACTTCCAGTTTCTAAACCTTTAATCATTTGGCCTGTTCCCCCAGTCATATCAGACCAATGGAGGGAAACATTTAAGGCGTCAAACGCTTTCTCTTCAATGGCTACTCGCCAAGGGTAGTTAAAGTGTTCTGGCACCCCACCAATTTTAAACTTTTTCATCGAGTTCGTTAAATTGTTTTTCAAACAATGTTTTATAAGCACCTTCCACAGACAATAAAGAAGCGTGCGTGCCTGTTTGAATGATTTGGCCTTTTTCCATTACATGGATTTGATCGGCTTGCTGAATGGTTGATAAGCGGTGCGCAATGATAATGGATGTTCTGTTTTTTGTTACTTCAGCAATGGCCTTTTGAATTAGAATTTCTGATTCGCTATCTATACTCGACGTTGCTTCATCGAGGATTAAAATTAAGGGTTCATACACCATGGCTCGAATAAACGCGAGCAGCTGCCGTTGTCCCACCGAAAGAACGCCGCCCCGTTCACCAATAACATGGTCGTAGTTCTGGGGGATTTTCATTATAAAATCATGCGCTCCGATTTGCTTAGCTGCCTGTATAACTTGCGCTCTTGATATCGCTTGATTCCCAAGCGTTATGTTATTGTGAATAGTATCTGAAAAGAGAAAAACGTCCTGCAATACAAACCCAATGTGCTTATTGATTTCACTTCGATTTAATTGACTCAAGTCAATTCCGTTAATGGTGATTTTCCCGGCATTAATCTCATAAAAACGTCCAATTAAGTTAATAATGGTAGTTTTTCCTGATCCCGTAGCGCCAACGAATGCTGTTGTTTTTCCAGCAGGAATTAATAAGTTAAACGAGGAAAGTAAGGGCGTGTCTGCGGTATATGAAAACGATACGTTATGAAATTCAATGTCCCCATTGCTAAAGCTTGTTGGATGTTCCTCGTTGGGTTCAACCTCATCCACTTCATCTAAAATTTCGAATAAGCGTTCTGCTCTAACTACCCCTCGTTGGAAAATATTAAACTTGTCCGCTAATTGTCGGATGGGCCTATAAAGTTGATTGATCCACAAAGTAAAGGCAATGATTTCACCGTACAATTGCGTTAATTGTTGCTGGCTTTTGCCTTCTACCATCATAGCTCCCCAAACCAATAAGAACGCAATTGATAAAGAGCTTAACAGTTCAACAACTGGAAAAAATATGGAATTTGCCCAAACGGCACTTATATGTGCATCCCTATGTTTTTCATTAATTGATTTGAACGCTAAGGCTTCTTTTTCTTCATGAGCAAAGAGTTGAATTAAACTCATCCCCATGAGGTGTTCTTGCACGAAGGTGTTTAATCGAGAGACTTGTGTACGCTCACTTTGAAATGATTTTTTCATCGCTTTAGCGAAAATTCTGGTAGCGAAAATCAGTATGGGAATAGGGATTAATGTTAATAAACTTAAGCGCCAATCAACCCAGAACATAAAGCCAAGGATCGCAATGAGGGAAAGTAAATCCCCAAAGATTTCCATTAACCCTGCTGAAAACACCTCGGAAATTGATTCAACATCTGATACCACACGGGTTACTAAAGAGCCTACGGGCGTCTTGTCAAAATACCGCGTTTTAAACGATAAAACCGTATTAAAAACGCGTGTCCTTAAGTCACGAATTACGGATTGAGCAAGTAAATTAGACGTATATGCAGAGGCCCAAATCACCACGGTTTCAATGAGAAGGATACTTAAAACACCAAGTAAGGCCATCATCAATTTGGATGCGTTTTGTTCCTTCACTATAAATTGATCAACCGCTTTTCCAATGAGGTACGGCCTTAAGGGGCCTAACACAGAAAGTGTAATTACTGCCAATAAGGCGACAAAGAATAACTTTTTGTAAGGTCTTACGAACGCAATAAGTCGAAAAAATGAATTCGCGGATACCCTTTGTTTCATGGTACAAAAGTACCGAAAACCATCTGCAAATTTATCGAATAGGCACGCCTCTGGAACTTAATTGTACATTTTTTGAACTTTTTTCAAGTCCAAAGGTGAATTCTGTTCCTACACCAACGGTACTGCGCATGCTAATGTTTTGGCCGTGGAGCTCCAGAATATGTTTAACAATGGACAAGCCTAGGCCTGTTCCTCCTTCATGGCGATTTCTGCTTTTTTCTACTCGATAAAATCGTTCAAACAAGCGCGGCCAATGCTTTGGGTCGATTCCAATTCCATTGTCTTTTATTTCAACAAGGATTAGGTTCTCTATGGGTTCTAGGGTAACGACAGTAGATCCATTTTCATTCCCATATAAAATGGAATTTTTTACAAGATTGGTTATGACTTGTCCGATTTTATTGCGGTCGCCAAGCACGAAAATGTTTGAGTATTCTCTTTTAAAACTCAATTGAATTTGTTTCTCTTTTGCAAGAAATTCCAACGAATCAAACGTTTCCTTAATAACTTCAACGAGATCAAATGGGCGCTTATCAATGGTGAGTTCAGGATTTTCTAGACGTGTAATTGCATCCAAATCTTCAAGTAACTGGATCATTCGATCGCTTGCTTTTGAGGCGCGTTGAAGAAAATTCATTGCAATTTCTTCATCATCTATAGCACCATCTATAAGGGTGTCTAAATAACCTTGAATTGCAAATACAGGTGTTTTGAGTTCGTGGGCTAAGTTACCGATGAACTCCTTTCTAAAGGTATCTTGTGATTTCAGCTGAATAATCTCTTGGGAACGGTGATTGGATACTTGGTTGACTTGTTCCTCTGCTTCATCAATCATTTCATTCAGACGATGGCCTTTAATCAATGGTGGATTTTGAAGGTTTTTAAAGAGGTGATTAAGTCGTTTTTGTAAGAATATTTTTATGCCAAAATAGAGCACTATAAAGGTTATTACTCCCAAAAACAGGGATAACACAAGCGCAGAGATCACAGGGCTAAATGGAAGATTGAGGCTGGCTACCTCAAACCAAAACGCCAAAAGTGCCACGAGGGCACTAATTAAGGCAAGTAAGTATTCTGGTTTTAACTGTTTCATTTTCGGTTAAACGTATATCCAACCCCTTTAATGGTACGAATATACGATTCTCCAAGCTTTTCGCGTAGTTTTCTAATGTGTACATCAATCGTTCGTTCGCCAACTATGGTTTCGTTTCCCCAAACAATGGTGAGTATCTGTTCGCGATTAAATACTTTACCTGGGCGACTTGCGAGTAATTCTAATAATTCAAATTCTTTTTTGGGAAGTTGAAGTTCCTTGTTGTTTACAACCACAACGAATTTTTCTCGATCGATAACAATACCGCTTGTTTCAGCAGCTTCTTCTATTGTTCGTTCAGGATTAATTCTTCGCAACAAAGATTCGATTTTACTGATTAGTAATCTCGGTCTAATGGGTTTACTTATATAATCATCAGCTCCGGCTTCAAACCCTGCGATTTGCGCATAATCTTCTGCTCTTGCAGTTAAGAATGCAATGATTGGTTGAGCAAGCTGCAAGTCTTTTCTTATAATCTGACAAGCTTCAATCCCATCCATTTGTGGCATCATCACATCCATCAAAATTAAAGATGGACTTAATTGGTGCGCTAACTTTACTGCTTCCTCTCCGTTGTTTGCAGTAAATACGCGATATCCTTCTTTTCGAACAGTATAAGATAGGAATTCTAGGATGTCTGGCTCGTCATCAACGATGAGTATGGTATGTCCTTTACTGTTTTCCATGGTATAAAAAAAAAGGGGGCCATTGGCCCCCTTAGTGAATCAATATTAATTATTTACAATTAATTTACGAACGCTAGTTCCTTTATTCGTAGAAACTACTACTTGGTACATTCCGTTAGCAACTTGGTTTAAGTTGATTGTTGCTTCAGTTGAATTTAATACAGTTCTACCGAACGCATCGATAACAGTTACTAATTCCAAAGATGCACCAGTTAAAGCTACATTGAATGAAGTTGTAGCAGGGTTAGGTACCAAGCTTAATGCAACACCTGGTAATTCATCTAAACCTACTGCGATATTTACAGTAAATGTAGTTACATCACTACAGTTTCCATTAGTAGCCGTAAGTGTTACTGTGTATGAACCATTTGCAGCATACGCATGTAATGGAGCAGCTGCACTTGAGTTGGTCATGTCACCAAAATCCCAAGAGTATGAAGTAGCTCCTGTAGAAGTATTAGCAAACGTAGCAACGTTACCATTAGTTGTAAATGAACCAGCAGCTGTAGGGTTAGCATTGAAGGTAATGTTTGTAGTTGTAGATGTTCCAACACCATTACATGCATTAGCATTTGTTGTTGTTACTGTAATATTTGCTGTAGTCGCTGTTACTGTAATTGATTGTGTAGTGTCACCAGTTGACCAAACATAGCTGTCAGAAGTAGAAGCTGTTAACGTAACTGTATCTCCCGTACATGCCTCAACTGCAGATGCTTGAATGGTTGGTACAGGTGCATTACTTACACTTACGATAGTTGGTAATGAAGTAGAAGAACAACCGTTAGCGTCTGTGTGAGTTACCGTGTAAGCACCTGTAGAATTCACAGAAATCGTAGCAGTGTTTGCGTTAGTTGACCATAAATTTCCATTGTTGTAAGAAGAAGTTAAGTTAACTGAGCTTCCTGAACACAATGAAGTAGATCCACTTGCAGTGATAACCGGTGTAGCTGGACTTGCGTTGATGGTAACAGTAATCATAACACGTGGGCTTTCATCACCTGCTGCATTTTTTTGACTCACGTAGAAGTTGAATGTTCCTGCATTTGAGGTAGATGGAACAGGAGCCGTTGTTGAACCAACACCACCTGTTGCTGCAGCATACCAATATAACGTGTTTCCACCGATTGCAGTAGCGCTTAATGCAGCTGCCATAGCACCTTGACAATACGTAAGGTTAGCAACTCCTGGAGCCGCTACTGAGAAAAATTTAGGATTAGTAAATGTTGCACCGTTAGCAGCAACAGAACCGGCATTTAAACGAGCATCTGGAGTTACTGTAAGTGCGGTAAATAAATTAACCCAGTTTATTTGAGCAATAGTTTCAGTAGAATCATTTCCGTCTGGTGTCCAGAAAGATTGATAGAATGCTGGCGTTACACCTGAAGAAAGAATAGTGTTTGTACCGTTTGTGAAGTTCGTTAAACTGTTGTTTGAAAATACTAAAGAATCTCCGTTAACATTAGCAACTACTGCAGTACCTTCAATAGATAATCCTTTTTCCCAACCAACTACTAAAGAGTTGAAACAAGAAGTAGCTGTATTTCTTCTCATACGGAATGCTTTTTC
>CANHSL010000110.1 GCA_947463385.1 Flavobacteriales bacterium | reverse complement strand
GAGTGGGAATTGTACTTCCAGACCTTAAATTTGAGGTAACAGACATTCAGGTTAAAGGAAATCCAGCCAAAACCCTTGTTATTGCAAGGTGGACAGCAACTTGTCAGTTATTAAATGGTGATCCCTACATAAATAAAGGAGTTCATTTTATCACATTGAAATGGGGAAAGGCTGTTAAATTTGATGTTTATGAAGATACCAAAACTGTATCTCATGGTTTAGATGTTCAATTTGAATCAGGTATCAAGGAAGCTAAAGCTCCCAAAATTGAAAGCTAAAAATTACATCTAACATAAACAGCTATGGCTATTGGTACTTTTGATTGAATTGGATTAAAAAATTGGACGACAGTATAATAGCACGACCGCATAACGGGTTTAGCTTCGCTGATTTTCAATTGGAAAAAAAAGCGGTTGGCTAAATGCCTATTTTCTTGCATTAGAAAAAAGAGTTATGAAAGAACTAATCCACCCTAGAAATTGAGTTGACTATAATAAGTTTTACATGCCGCAAACCGCTATTCTTTACTCAAAAGCAACCCGCTCATTTTAATCATCAGCAGAAATTATAATTGGCTCAGAATTTCCAGAGATAATCAAAACTAAGTATCAAGTGCTGAGTTTAAAGACCCATAAATTACCTTATAGATCGCAACAATCCAGCGATTGTTTTTGAAATATCTTCGGTAAGTCCGAATAAAAATTGAAAACTAGTCGCTGTAATTCTACCAAGATCTTTAGCTATGATTAACATGGATCGAACCTCAGCACATGAGCCTTTTGCAACATAAAGAAAAAACTGAAATTGCTTATTCGTGCCCCGCTCAAAACCCTCAGCAATATTATTCATAATGGAAACTGAAGCTCGTTGTATTTGATCTTTGAAACCAAAGTCTTTGCTATATTCAAATAACTTATAAACTTCCAAGGTAAGCTCTTTTGCTTTTTTCCAAGCTACTATATCTTCAAATCGTTCTATTAACATAAAATACTCCAAGAACGAAAAGAGAATTAATTTCTTATTTCTGAAAAAAATTTAATCCTCAGTCATGGTTAGTACACCGCTGATTTTATTCAACATTAAACCTTGGATACTTAACACTCATCACTTAACACTTAACACTCAACACTCTTTACTCATCACTTAACACTCAACACTCATCACTTAACACTCAACACTCATCACTCATCACTTAACACTCATCACTTAACACTCAACACTACTCACTCCTCACTAAACACTCGTTACTCAACACTCAACACCTTATCTCTATACTCCTAATCCCTCCCTACATATTCCATGTACTCCATTTTGGAAGAATCAAAGGCAAACTTAGCCGCAAGGCTTGAGGCATTGTCGTAATCCAATAAGTGATCAGAAAGAAACTTAGCCACCTCTAATTGATTGGCATCGAAGGTAAATAAGTCCATTAATTTAACCGCATCCGCCGCATATAAACATTTGTTTTTCAAGGATATCTTAAGTGCTCCTACCCGGTCATCTTCAAAGGAATACCCATTCAATTCGGTCTTCAAGGTTTCAACATTCGTAAGGGTTTTTGAACATACCATGCGGCCATTTGACGTTCCGCCAACAGTATTTGTCGTATTCGTTGCTGTACCATTGCTCACGTTGGTCGTACCATTCACCGTAGTAGATGCATTGGTTGTGGTGGTTGTCGTAGTAGTAATCGTTGTATTCGAAGAATTCTGAGTCACTGTACCGCCATTTACCGTAACATTAGTTGTTGCACCAGGAACCGTTGCATTCACGGTTGGATTAACTCCATTTCCGCTTACATTCACATTAACATTAGCACCATTCGTGGTTGTTTGTTGCGTTGTGCTATTTGTTGTCGTTCCCACATTCACATTAGCATTTTCTCCAGGACGTGTATTGCTTGTGTTTTGTTGAGTTCCATTTCCTGAAACATTCACATTCATGTTCATATTCACGTTCTGCGCGTTAGGATCTACCACGGCACCATTCATGTCCATGTTAACATTCATGTTGATGTTCTCCCCATTTACTGGATCTGTTACCAAAATATTTACATTTCCATTCCCACCATTTGACGGCGTCACTGTAGTATTGGTATTTGGCGTGGTTGTAGTTGGCGTAGTTGCGTTGAATTGAATTCCAACACTTCCATTCCCATTTCCATTGGTGGTATTTCCACCTACGCTTGAAGTTTCCGTAGAAACCGTTTGTGTTGTCGTAGTGGTTGTGGTGGTAACTGCATCTGAAAAAACCGCATTGTTATCTGGACGATAACTAACGGAACCCTCTGTTACCGTTCCCGCTGCAGGAACCATACTAACCAACTGAAGTTTACCAACTCCTTTTTTGAAAATAACTTTAGTCGTTACATCCTGTGGCGTATCCAAAAAGAAATTTTTATCAATGTCTTTTGTTTTACCATCTTCAAAAATCAACTTAACAGAATAACCTCCATTTTTAATGCCGCTAACCACTACATTGGTTTGCGCCACTGAATTTTGCTTAATCCCATTCATTATGAGGTAAAACTTTTGCCCACCGTTGTTAAATACGGTCAAGTTACTTTGTGCAAATAAGGAGATGGATAGAAAAAGGACTCCAAAAAATATGCTTGTTCTCATAGTTTTATAAATTTCTTACTAAGTGTTTCAAGGTTAAAATTACGATTTTATTGATTGAAAAAAGTATTTAATGCACTCCAATCGTTGAATATTTATGCCAATGCATTTTATTCAAGATAGTTTAATAGAAGAATCGCTTATCATTAACCCAAGATTCCTAATTTCGCAACATGCATTATGTAATTGTAGATGTAGAAACTACTGGTGGAAGCCCAAAACAGTCGAAGATTACAGAAATTGCTATGTACAAATACGACGGGAGTCAAATCATAGATGAATTAATTTCCTTGATCAATCCAGAGCAGCCAATCCCGGAGTTTATTGTGCGGTTGACGGGCATTACGAATCACATGGTTGCAGAAGCACCTAAATTTTATGAACTCGCAAAAGATATCCTTTCCTTTTGTGATGGCTGTGTATTTGTGGCTCATAATGTTGGATTTGACTATGGAATGCTTCGGCATGAATTCCGGAGTCTTGGCTTTGATTTCAGGTACCCACATTTATGCACTGTTCGAGCCTCAAGGTATGTGATACCCGGACATGATTCGTATAGTTTAGGGAAACTTTCCAATGCACTAGGAATTCAGATAGACGGAAGACACCGTGCAGGCGGAGATGCCTTGGCCACTACAAAACTCTTTGACCTGATTTATCACATAGACCCAAATCAGTTAAGCTCCTTTATTCAACATGAAATTAACCCCAAAAAAGTAAATCCGAAGTTAGATATTGAAATCGTGGATGAATTACCAACGAAGGCCGGGGTATACCGATTTTATGACGAATTCAATCACCTCATCTACATAGGCAAGAGCAAGAACATTAAAAAACGTGTTGAACAGCATTTAAGCAATAACGCAACCAAGAAAGGCAGCATAATGATGCAAGAAATTGCGCGCATTGAGCATCATACGACCGGTTCTGAGTTAATTGCCATGTTATTGGAAAGCGAACTAATAAAAGCACTCAAGCCGAAATTCAATCGGCAACTCAGGAAATCGATTTTCACCTATGGACTCTATGATGAACCAAATGAACAAGGCTACTTGAGCTTAACGGTTGGTCTAACCAGCAAATCAAGCGCCGCCCCCCTAACCTATTTCAATTCTAGGAAAGAGGCGCATGAGTTTATAAAAAATCGGGGTGACCAATTTGGTTTATGTCAAAAAATCAATGGGGTTTATCCGACTAAAGACGCGTGTTTTCAATACAGCATCAAACAATGCGAAGGTGCGTGCATTGGTCACGAACCCGCTGAAATCTACAATGAAAAAGTAAATAAGCTCATCAGCTCCATGAGTTATGAAGAAGACACCTTTTACATCATCGATAAAGGGCGATCAAAAATGGAACGCAGCATCATTTGGATTGAACGGGGAACCTATAGAGGCCATGGCTATGCGCCATTTCATTTCAACAGCGCCCCACCCGAGCAATGGAAGCGTTTTATTGATCTTAAAGATGATAACCGTGACATTCGCTCCATTATTAATCTGTACCTTCGGAAAGGTGAAGGATTTAAACTCGTGCGGTTATGAAAGGTAAGCTAACATTCCTAGGTACTGGAACTTCTCAAGGTGTACCGATGCCGGTTTGTTCTTGCCATGTTTGCCAATCGCCCGATAAAAAAGATAAGCGGCTTCGAAGTAGTGTTTTGTTAAATATTCAAGAATTCACCTATTGCATAGATTCAGGTCCTGATTTCCGGTATCAAATGCTTCGAGAACAGGTAAGGCACTTAAATGCTATCCTGTATACACACGAGCACCGGGACCATATCGCTGGACTTGATGATGTAAGAGCCTTTAATTATATCCATGAACAAGCGATGCCTTTGTACGCTCCCGAGGAAGTAGTTGCCGCCTTACATCAGAGCTATTCCTATATTTTCAAAGGTAATTACCCTGGAATCCCCAAAGTAACTGTGCACGAAATTGACGAATCCCCCTTTGTTATCGATGGGTTTACTTTCACGCCGATTCCGGTTTGGCATCACGCAATGCGTGTCTTCGGATATCGGATCGGGGATTTGGCATATATTACCGACGCGAAAACCATTCCTGAGTCGTCAAGAGCCCTGATACGTGGAATCCCAACCTTGATTATTAATTGCCTCCACGAATCCCATCACATATCACATTTCAATTTGGAAGAGGCGCTTGCATTCATTGATGACATTAAACCGCAACAAACATATTTAACGCATATATCGCATTTGTTTGGTACCCATGATGAAATTTCCGCTAAACTACCCAACGGAGTAAAACCGGCATTTGACGGCTTAAGCGTAGAATTCAATAGCTAACTTCGGTATTATTAGTAGTTTTGCGAACCATGAATGAGCTCCATATTGATGTTCGAAAATTGATCGGTGATAAGAATCCTGGGTTGCTTAAAAAACTTCCCGGCTTCGCAATATCCTATCTGGAACGAATTATCCATCAGAAGGAAATAAATTCATTCTTAGCGAAAAATGGTCATCTTAAAAACTATGAATTCTGTGAGGCAGTTGTTGATTATTTAAAGATTCAACCTGAATTTCACGGCATTGAACGCATTCCCAAAACAGGACCAGTTATTTTGGTTCTTAATCACCCCTTAGGCGGTGTTGATGGGGTGGCATTCATAGCCGCCATGAAAAATCACCGACCTGACCTCGTATTCTTGGTAAATGATTTACTCTTGAATATTGTACCATTAAAGGACTTATTTGTAGGAGTAAATAAACACGGTAAAAATAGAAGCGAAACAAGGGATACCATTGCCCAGATGTTCAACTCAGACAAAGCGATTTGTATTTTTCCAGCCGGACTAGTAAGCAGAAAGCAACAGGGGGTAATTAAAGACCTCGAATGGAAGCGAACCTTTGTTACTTACGCCAAAACCACTGGACATCCGATAATACCCATTCACATTGAAGGAAAATTATCTCGTTTTTTCTATGGCTTACATCGGCTAAGAACTTGGCTAGGCATCAAAACAACCCTTGAGATGCTTTACCTTGTTGATGAGTTGTATAAACAACGAGGTAAGAAAATCGTTTTTACTGTAGGCGATCCGATTTTTTTATCGAACGATGAAAAAAACAAAGATGAACAAGGCATTGCTCAAGAAATAAAAGAACAACATTATAACATACCCACCCAATATGGAACCAATCATCGAAGCAATTCCTAAAGCTATCCTTAAAGAAGAACTCACTCGAAATGGATTAATTCGAACAACACGAAAGGGTGATAATGAAATTTACATCGTAAATAATACGAATGCCCCGCATGTGATTCAAGAAATTGGACGCTTAAGAGAAATCACGTTTAGAGCCTCAGGAGGTGGCACGGGCTTGTCTATCGACCTGGATGAATATGACCTCGGCGAATATGCCTATGAGCAACTTATTGTTTGGTCACCGGAAGATGAAGAAATCATCGGTGGGTACCGCTTTGCCTTCTGCGATCGCGCGATTGACGAGCAGGGGATTATCCATTTATCAACCACGCATTATTTTGATTTCACCGACACCTTTATTACTCAATACTTACCCTACACGATTGAATTGGGTAGAAGTTGGGTTCAACCGAATTTTCAACCCACTGTAAATCCGAGAAAAGGATTATTTGCGCTAGACAACATTTGGGATGGGCTGGGTGTATTGGTTCGAGAGCATCCGGAGATTAAGTACTTTTTCGGTAAAGTAACGATGTATCCGAATTACGATACGGCAAGCAGAGATTTCTTATTGCATTTTATGCATACATATTTTCCAGAGACTGAAGGCCTAATGAAACCCTTTCACCCCCTGATTCAGGACTATGACCGCGCTTATGTGGAGAGTCAATTGAAAGGCTTAGATTT
>CANHSL010000109.1 GCA_947463385.1 Flavobacteriales bacterium | reverse complement strand
CCCCAGTCATTAAAACCAAGGCATATAGCAAGTATTTACGATTGTCAAGGTTCATTTCTTTTTCCGCTCATTAAAAAAGAAAAACTGAGAAATACTTATTGCAACCGCAGAAGCGAGAACGGACATGAAGAGATTCCTAAGGATTAATAAAAGTTCTGCGAATCGAAAGATCTCCCAAACAAAATACCAAAGTAAACTGCTCACGAATAATATCCCAAACACAACAAGAAACCAATCCCACCCCATGTCACTCGCGGTTGGTATTTTAAGCGGGTCGTATCCCTCTCGCGGACGGAAAGACTCAAAAACGATAGGCCTTAAATAAGCGAATAACACTAATGAAGACGCATTAAGCCCAAAGGTATTTGAAAATGCATCGACAGAAATTCCCAATAAAAAACCTAAGGACATAAGGCCAAATACATTAGTCTCAAACGGAAGAATCATTAAGAACAAGGGTAATATAAAAATTTGAGCCCCAAATCCGATTTCAAGTCGATTAAAAACAAACACTTGTAAACAGAAAAACAAGCCAAACAGAGCGCTATAGGTGATAATGTTCTTCATGTTATTCAACGTCTTCTGGAATTTCTAATTGCAACGATTGAAGTTCCTTCTGTAATAATGAATTGACAACATAAACGGATTGTAATGTTCTATAATCCTCACTAAAAAGAACCTCAATCTTCCATAACGCTTGGTCCTCAACGCGCGATTTAGATACAATTGTTCCTACTTTGAGTCCTTTAGGGAAAATACCGGAGGCTCCTAAGGTATAGATTGCCTTATTTTTTTTTATGTTCAAGTCACTTGAAACACCCGTTACTATCCCAATTCTTGGATTATAACCATCCCATTTAAGCAATCCTTGAGGACCATCTTTGCCCACAATCACATCAAGATTAATATCCTGAGTCAAAACAGATTTTACTAGAGAAAAATGTTTTCCCACCTTAAAAATAATTCCAACCACTCCATTAGGAGAAATGACAGCCATGTTTTTTTTAATTCCTTGGATTTCGCCAATGTTAATGGTAAAGTAGTTGTTTCTTCTCGCACTCGAGGAGTGAATTATTTCGGCGGGAATAAAGCTGTATTCTTGCTCGTAAAGCGTGTCTTTTATTCGATGGGTCGGCCGGTCATGTTTGTAAAAATTCACGAAGACTCGTTTTCGAAGTTGGGCGTTTTCAAGCCGTAGCTTACGGTTGTTTTCTTCTAGGAGAAAATGATCTGTTAATCCCCCCTCCCATTTTTGAATGCGTCCATTAACGCCAGATGCCGTTGAAAGAAATACGCTTTTAGGATAAGCAACAAACTGAACATAAAAGAAGAGGCAAATAAATTGTAGGGCAGTAAAAAAAATGAACACCCGAAATCGTCTTAAAAAAGCGAATAAATTCTGCATGTGTTTTTTAGCCTAATTCCTCGTTCTATGCATGTTGCTTAGTCGCGAATCAAGAATTGATATTTATCAATATTTTTCAGTGCTATGCTTGTACCAAGTGCGACTGCTCGGAGTGGGTTTTCTGCAATATGAACCGGTAACTTAGTTTTATCTGCAATCCGTTTGTCTAAGCCCCTCAACATGGACCCACCTCCAGCTAAATAAATTCCGGTTTTGTAGATGTCTGCGCTCAACTCTGGTGGTGTTGCAGCTAAGGCACTTAAAATTGCCTCTTCTATTTTCGCAATCGTTTTGTCCAGTGCTGAGGCAACTTCGTCATGTGTAATTAATATTTCTCTTGGAATTCCAGACATTAAGTCGCGTCCTCGAACGGCATACGGTGGAGGTGGATCATCTAAATCTTGAATTGCAGCACCAACTTCTATTTTTATTTGTTCTGCGGTGCGTTCTCCAACTAAAATATTGTGTTGACGACGCATGTATTCTTCGATTTCATTGGTGAAGTCGTCTCCAGCAATTCGAATGGATTTATCAGCAACAATCCCCCCTAAGGCAATAACGGCGATTTCCGAGGTTCCCCCGCCGATATCGATAATCATGTTGCCCATCGGTTCTTCCACATCAATGCCAATACCAATTGCTGCAGCCATTGGCTCATGTATGAGATACACTTCCTTTGCTCCAGCATGTTCGGCAGAGTCTCGTACTGCACGTTTTTCAACTTCTGTGATTCCCGAGGGAATACAAATAACCATTCGTAAAGTCGGTCTAAATAAGGTTCTTCCCGGGTTGATCATTTTAATCATTCCGCGAATCATTTGTTCGGCGCTTTGGAAGTCTGCAATTACACCGTCTTTTAACGGACGGACAGTTTCTATTAATCGGTGCGTCTTTCCATGCATTTGTTGTGCCTTTCTTCCGATGGCAACTATTTGACCTGTTTGAATGTCTTTTGCTACGATTGACGGCTCGTCTACAACAACCTTGTCATTCCAGATGATAAGTGTGTTTGCCGTGCCTAAATCGATTGCAATTTCTTGCGTTAAAAAGCTAAATAAACCCATGTGTTTGTATTCGTATTAAAACAGTTTCGAAGGTAGGTAAAAAGTTTCAAAAGAAAAATTAATGTTTAAAATGTCTAAAGCCCGTGAAAACCATGGACATACCGTGAGCATTACAATAGTCTATTGATAGTTGGTCTTTTACCGAACCTCCTGGTTGTATAACCGCATTAATACCGGCGGAGTGTGCGATTTCAACACAGTCAGGAAATGGAAAAAAAGCATCACTTGCCATTACCGCACCAGACAAATTAAACCCAAAGGTCTTGGCTTTCTCAATGGCTTGATTTAATGCATCAACCCGTGAGGTTTGTCCCGTACCGCTCGCCAATAATTGATGGTTTTTTACAAGGGCGATAGCATTTGATTTCGTGTGTTTTACTATAATATTTGCAAAAACAAGATCAGAAATTTCTTGTGCACTCGGGGCGTTTTGGGTTTTGATAGTTAAGTCCTCTTTCTGAACGGTTTTTAAATCAAAGTCTTGAACCAAGGCGCCATTTAAAACACTTCTGGTGCTTTTAGTGGGAGAAACGAAGGTTTTTTGTTCTAAAAGAATTCTGTTTTTCTTTTGTGTTAGCAGCATTAGGGCTTCATGTTGGAAATCTGGTGCAATTAGGATTTCAAAAAACAACTCATGTAGGAGGGTTGCCGCCTCAAGATTTATGGGTTGGTTCGAAATCAACACACCCCCAAAGGCACTAATTGGGTCTGCTTCTAATGCTTTTTTGTAGGCGTCAAACACGGATTCCCCGGCAGCAATTCCACAGGCATTATTGTGCTTAATAATCGCAAACATTGGGGTGTTTGGGTCAAAATCTTGTATCAGCCGAACCGCTGCGTCTACATCCAACAAGTTGTTGTAAGAAAGTTCCTTGCCCGCGAGTTTATCAAATATTTCAGATAGGTTGCCCTTAAATGTCGCTTCCTGATGAGGGTTTTCACCATATCTCAACGAGGATTCATTTACTTTCCCGTTGATTTTTAAAAAATACGATGTGATTGCAGAATCATAAGCGGAGGTTACACAAAAGGCCTCTTCTGCAAATCTTTGGCGCTGACTAATAGAGGTTTCCCCTTGCTGAGTTTCAAGGAGATTTGCTAGAAGCTGATATTGAGCTTTAGTAGAAACCACGACCACATCCTCATAGTTTTTTGCGGCAGCACGAAGTAGAGAAACCCCGCCGATATCTATTTTTTCAATAATTTCTGTGTGCTGGGACGTGCTTTTTAAGGTTTCTTCGAATGGGTATAAGTCAACCACAACGAGGTCAATTGCATGAATCCCATGCTCCTCAACGGAACGCTCATCTCGTTCTAAGCCACGCTGATATAAAATTCCTCCAAACACCCCCGGGTGTAATGTTTTAACTCTACCCCCTAAGATTTCAGGGAAATTGGTTAATGAATCCACGGGTATAACGGGAATCCCTAAGTCCTCAATGTAGCTTAAGGTTCCACCAGTCGAGTAAAGGGTTATGTTAAGTTTGTTAAGTGTTTGAACAAGGATATCAAGCCCCTGCTTGTTATAAACTGAAATGAGTGCCGATTGAATCGGTTTAGTTCCCCTCATAATACATAGAAATTGGAATGAAAATGCAAAGGTACAGATTAAAGTGTCTTTCAAAATAAAATGATGTTAACAAAACACAACATTTAATTAATCTTTAGGTAATTTTAGGCATGATTGTTAACCGGCGCATCCTGTTACTTTATGGCTCCCTCTTCTTGTTTTGGATCCTTGTTTTTTTTGTGCAACGATTAATTTTTTTAGGATATCACAATGCCCGGTTTAATTCTGTTGAGGTAACAGATGTTTTTAAGGCCTTATATTCCGGTCTTCGCTTGGATTTTTCCACTGCCGGATATTTGATGATACTCCCTGTATTGGTATTGTTGATTCGGTTTTTCGCGTCAGATACTATTTTTCTAAAGACACTAAAGGCTGTGTTTTTTGTCGAATTGATCTTGTTAAGTATTATTCATGCAGCAGAAATTTCTGCGTACAGTGAATGGGGACATAAATTATCCTCAAGGGTTTTTATGCATTTATTAAACCCAGATGAGGTAATGCGAACAACCGGTTTCTCTAAAGGAGCCCTCAGTTTTTTTATTATTTTGATGGAGTCTCTTGGTTCTATTTTCTTTGTAAATCGGCTTTTTCGATGGGTTGCTGTTCCTAATGAAACGTTAACTACCCGTTCGAAAATTTGGACACTCGTATTAAATGGGTTTGGTATTATATCTGGCCTGGCTTTTTCCTTTTTGCTAATGCGTGGCGGAATTCAACAAATCCCAATCAACATTGATGCGGCTTATTTTTCTAATCAGGCCATTTTAAACGACCTTTCTGTCAACTCTGCATATTATTTCGGCAACAGCTTTTTTTTATTTAATAAATCAGATATTGAAAGCCATGTTAAGCAATCGCTTTCACCAGAAGAAAACGCATTAGCCAACGCATATTATCGATGGCATCCTTCGGATATTCGGTTGTTTAACGTAAATAAACCAAATGTCATTTTTATTATTTTCGAAGGGTGGAGCGCCCATGGAGTTGGAGCAATAAGTGGTAAGAAATCTGCAACTCCGTTTTTTGATAAGTTAAGTAAATCGGGTGTGCTCTTTACTAAGTTGTATGCCGCTAACACAACCTCTGAAATTGGGAATTCTGCCATACTGTCTGGATTCACAGGGGTTCCTGAGTCTCCCTTGCCTTTATACACTGAGAAACACCGGAATGTTTCCACCCTTTCTGATTTACTAAAAGCGAAGGGTTATTCTACGTCTTATTTATTCAGTGGTGATTTGAAATATGGCAACATTAAGGGCTTTTTAACGGAACACAGTTACGATCGACTGCAGGATGAAAATGACTTTGATCCGTCATTGCCAAAAGGAAAATTAAATTATTACGATTCGGATTTATATGATAAGTTCTTGAAAGAAATCCGTTTAAATGAACCGCCATTCTTGGCGTGTACCTTTACCGGCAGCACGCATTTTCCGTATGATTGTCCCATGAAAAAATTCCCGTTTCATGGTGAAGAAGCGGACTATTTAAATTCTATGGTGTATGCGGATGATTGTTTAAAGCGGTTTTTTATTAAAGCGAAGACGCAGGACTGGTATAAGAATACCGTATTTGTATTAGTCTCTGATCACGGGCATAATTCTCCAGGAATTGCTTCGCCGTATTTAACGGAAACATTTAAAATCCCTTGCCTAATTGTTGGTCCGGCATTAAAAGAAATGCATCAGGGCCTGGTAGTTGACCGCGTGTTTTCACAGGGTGATTTAGCTGCAACGTTAGCAAATCAGTTAGATTTACGTCCCGAAACTTTTCCGTTTAGCAGGAATATGTTAAGTGATAAAACCGTGGAAGGGGCGTTTATATCAACCATACGGGGCTTCGGCTTTGTTAATTCAAAGGGGGGGTATATTTATAACTTGGACGCCAAAGAGCTTGTATTTGATTCTTATGAAAACAAAAAGGAATTAAATAAAAACAGGCGTCTTTCGAACGCCTGTTTATTTCGCTTATTCTCCTATTTTAATAGCATGGACAAGTAAGGTTTTTCTACCCAGAACACATTTCACAACTGTCTGGATTTTCTAAAGAACATGCAATCTGTGCCTGTTCCTCTTCTAAGGATTTTGAGCTAGGCTCTTCCACCACACTTTTGTCTATCGTAAATTTAATGGCATCAGTAGCAGCTTTAGTACGTAAATAGTACATTCCGGTTTTTAACCCTTTCTCCCAACCATAGAAATGCATGGAGGTTAATTTTCCGAAGTTTGCTTGCTCCATGAAAATATTTAAAGATTGACTTTGGCAAATAAATGCACCCCGGTCTGCCGCTTGATCAATGATTGCTTTCTGAGAAATTTCCCAAGCCGTTTTGTAAAGTTCTTTAAGACGCGCAGGAATTTCAGGGATGTTCTGTACGGAGCCATTCGCCGCCATAATTTTTTGACGCATTTCCATATTCCACAAGCCTTCTTTTACTAGATCTTTT